>NZ_JAVXGL010000107.1:0-5384 GCF_036657415.1 Anaerorhabdus sp.
TAAATTAAATTTTATAATTGCATATTTAAACACAAAATAATAAACAATAAATGTTAATGGTAATAACCATAAAGCTGCCATTGCATGAACTTTATGAGGTTGGAATAAGTTTGGAATCATGAAGAATAATGCCGTTCCATTAATTGAAATCTGTGTGATTTCTGCTACTACGTAACATAATCCACAAAGTGGTGCATACACTAGCCAATATAATGCTGGCGCAACAAATAAGAACGTATATTCAATTGGTTCTGAAATTCCTACCAATGCTAAAGTAAAGATAGAAGGCACTAATAATGCTGCTACTTTCTTACGATTCTCTTTTTTAGCACAACGATACATTGCAAATGCTGCTCCTGGTAATCCTGCTAATTGGAACAACAAACGTCCGTTTGTAAAGTTTCTAGTAATATATCCTGTAGCATCTGCACTTGCAGCTTGCCCATTCATAATGTTTCTTACTCCTTCAAATACAGTGCCATCAATTGTCATAACACCACCTACTTTAGTATATTCAAGTGGGAAAGCAATTAAATGATGAATTCCAAATGGTAGTAACATTTTATCTAATGTACCGAATACAAACGTTCCAAATAATCCACTTGTTCTAATAAATCCTGTAACACTTTGTAAAGCTCCTGCAACATATGGCCATACATAATAGAAACCAATTGCTAAAGGAATTGATACAAGTGTAACTATAATAATTACCATTTTAGTTCCAGCAAAGAAACCAAACATTGCTGGCAATTTTGTATCCACAAATTTGTTGTGAATTGCTGCTGCTACTAGTCCAGTTACTAGACCTGAGAAAATTCCCATGTTGTACGTATACATCCCTAGAGAAGATGACCATAAAGCATTGAAGTTTAATGCAGCATCGTGTGTATAGCCAGATTTAACTAACGCATCGACTGCCGTTGTTTCTGCTGTCCATCCTTGTAAAGATGCCCATCCTTCAATTCCCCTAATGAAAGCGAAGAATAAGATTAGTCCAGCGAACGCTGCCCATCCTTTTTCCTTTTTTGCTAATGTGAAAGCAATTGCAACCGCAAACCATAACTGTAAATTGTTCATGAACATAAATCCAATATTCGTGATCATTGTGAACAAATTGTATAAGATATTTCCTTTTGGTAATATGTAGTTTGTGAATGCACTACCTACTCCAACAAAGAATCCAACTAATACAAGTAGTATGATTGGTACCATCATTGCTCCGGCAAATGTTTGTAATTTTGCCTGAATATTTTTCATAGCTTGTTCCTCCTTTTGTTTACGCTTACATTTTATCATGTGAACGTTAACGGTTCTAGGAACTAGTGACACAAGACATTTCTTTATTAATGTGGCAATTTATCATCAATGAAAGATTTATTAGTTTTCTTCATCTACCGCTAATAAGCACAATGCTTCATAATATATCTCACAAGCTTTTAATAAAGAATTTATCGACATATGTTCGTTTGGCATGTGTGGAAATGGGTCTTCATCAGGAAATGTTGCACCAAATGCAATTCCATTATCTAAAACACGTGCATAAGAAGCGCCACCTTTAGTAAACGTTTCACTTTCCTCATAGGTCACTTTGGTATATGCTTTCTTTAATGAAGTTACTAATGTACTATCTTCGTTAACAAATAATAATTTTTTTCTTTTAATGATTTCTAAATTAGCATGGTATCTTTTTGCTATTTCATTCAACTTATTAATGATTTCTTCTTCGCTTATGCTTTTTACATAACGAATATCAATACACACTTCACGTTTGCTTTGATTCCAAGTAATTGACATAGGGCATACAGAAGTTGTGCCCATTTCTTTATCTTCGGCAAATAACCCACTTTTCTTACCATAAAAATCATCTAGAAATTCATTGTTTAACATTTCCATCATAAAATAAAATGGACTTTCATATTTTGCGTTTCCTTTACACTGCTTAACAAAAGCAAAAATGGCATTTTCTCCACGCTGTGGATTTCTAGATAGGGCACGTTTCCCATGAAAGGCGATACTTTGCGTTGGGGTAAGCAATTCCAATGCATCACAAACAAAGTTCAAGCGTTCCCCACATCTAATTTGCATTTTAGTTTCATCTAAAGGAAAATGAAATGCAAATTGTAGAATTCCTTTTTCTCCATTAACAATTGGAAAATTTCCATCGGGCGAAAATCCACAAATAGGTTGTTTATGTCCTTTAAAGTAATGTTCCATACATTCCCAGGTTGTTTCTTCTGCTCCTCCAGCAATTAATCGTATTGGATATTTTAGTTTTAGATTTTGTTTTTGAATCAATTCCATTGCATAAAGTGCTGCTAACAATGGTCCTTTATCATCGTTTACACCTCTACCATATAAGATTCCATTTTCTTCTTTTAATGAAAAAGGCTTACTGTTCCATTTAGCTTTTTCAAATGCTTCCACTACATCTAGATGGGCTAGTACTCCAATATAATCTTCACCTACTCCAATTTGAGCGTCTATTGCATATCCATCATCATCTTTTACGATAAACCCTTTTCGTTTAGCGATTTTCTCAAACGCATCAAATACATTACGAATTTCTTTTCCAAACGGAGCTCCTTTTTCCTTCGACTTAATATCTAAAACAGAAGGAATCGAAACAAGTGTTTCTAAATCCTTTAATAATTCTTCTTTCATATTTTCAATTTCTAATTTTATATTCTTCATAATATTCTCCCTATTTTTTTATTTATTTACCAAGCACTTCTACTTGACATCAAAGTTTATCCACCGTATAGTGCTAATAGGAGGTTATTCCCTATGATAAATAAACGTGTTATGAAAATTGTTGATGTGCTATTAAAACAAGATTCTTACATTACAATTGACGATATATCTCTACAATTAAAAGTTTCTAACAAAACAATACGCAATGATCTATTGCTAGTTGCGGAATGGTTAAATGGAAATAACTTACAATTAATTAAAAAAACTGGTGTAGGTATTAAAATTGATGGTTCAAAAAATGATAAGCTTCAAATTAAAGCAATTGTTAATGAAAAAAACAAATCAATTGTTGATTATTCACCAGAAGCTCGCAAAATTTTTATTGGTATGCAATTATTAGCTTTTGATAACTGTCGAATTTATGAATTATCTAATCAGTTATATGTGTCACGTGCTACCATCCATAAAGATATTCTAGCTTTAACAAATGATTTGGAAATTTATAAAATTGTATTACGCCGTAAAAACAATAACGGTATTAGTATTGAAGGAAAAGAGCGAAGTATGCGTAACCTTCTTTTGGAACTTATGTTGCATGATAACGGATATCAAAAGTTTATTGATATTGTAAGAAACCCTGATTATCCTTGTGATGGCTCCTTTGTATTTCCTGGCTTAGAAGTAAGTGATGATGAAGTTCATGACTTTGTTGCCTGCATATTACGCTCTGGAAATACGTATATTAATTCACTTACCTTCCAACCTATCGTATTGCTTCTGTTGCGTACTTTTATTTCATTTTTAAGAATCCAAGAAAATCATTTTGTTACACTATCAGATACGTTTATTTCTGAATTAAAAAGTGAACCATTTTATAATGATACAAGACAAATCACCGATCGTTTAACAAATCATTATCGCGTTCCATTTCCAGAAATGGAAATCCGTTATCTTCAAGTCTACTTCCTTTCTTTACAGAACAGTAGTGATCTTACAATAGAAGATAAGAAGGAAGCCTATTTAATCAGTGATAAATTAATTCAATCTTGGTCAAATGAATTACAGTTACCTTTTGAACAAGATACCTTTTTAAGAGAAGCTCTGTTTACTCATCTTACTCCTGCAATTACGCGATTTCGGCATGGTATCCCTAATGAGAATCCTTTAATGTCAGAAGTATTAAGTCAATATCAACATACCTTTGATATTACTAAGAACAGCATTTCTTGTATTGAAGAACATTTTCATTGCCATGTTAGTGATGATGAAATAAGTTATCTTGCCTTGCATTTAGCGACTGCTCTTGAACGTATGAAATTACCACTAAGAACAATTGTTGTAAGTCACGGGGGTGTTGGGGTCAGTAATTTAATCGTTCAAAAAGTTTCCACTCAAATACCTGAAATCAAAATCATTGCACAAGAAACTTTCTTTTCCATCTATGATACTGATTTAGAAAATATTGATTTAATAATTTCAACAATCCAATTAAATTTAAAAACAACGATTCCAATTATTCAAGTAAATTCTATTTTACACGATTATGATATTCTTAGAATAAAAGATATTATTTTAGAATATTATAAAATTAAAAACGATCCATTGAATTATAAAACTGCATTGCACAAGTAACACTTGTGCAATGCTTTTATTTTGTATAAGTTACTGCGATATCTTTTCCACCAATAAGTTCTGACTTACCAGTTCCTTTAAATTCTTTATATGAATGTTTATTAGTAAAGACTGCTATTAATGTTAAATCATATCCTTTTTCTGTTAAATAAGGACGATCAAATGATAATAATTTATCGCCTTTTAACACTTTTTTATCCTGTTCGCAATAACAAGTAAATCCTTTTCCATTTTCATTAACTGTATCAATTCCAACATGTAATAAGATTTCCATTCCATCATCTAATGTTAAACCTACAGCATGATTACTTGGAAATAGCATAGACACCGTTGCATTTCCACAAGCATAAACACAATCTCCCGTAGAGGCAATTGCAAAACCGTCTCCCATCATCTTTTCTGAGAAGACAGGGTCGCTAACTTCTTCAATAGGGATTAATTTCCCTGTAATAGGCGCAACTAATTCTTCACGTTTCTCTTCTTTTTTCTTAAAACCAAACATTGTCATTACCTCCTATATATCTTACATATACATAGTATACAATTATCTATTGTTTTTCAATGCTTTGCATCACATTCAACTACCATTTCTTTGTGGTAATTATTTACAATGGAACATATTGGGAATGTTTACAAATTGCCTTAATATTAAGGATAGTGTATACAAGCAACCCTTCTTGCGTTAATTTTATATAAACCGTACAATAAGGGTGCATAAAGAAGGAGGAATTAATTATGAAACATATTAAAATTGCTGCAGGTTTAGCACATTTAAATTACGGAAGAATTGCTGATTTAGTTAAAGAGGTTAGTGACGCAGGAGTTGATTACATACATTCAGACGCTGCAGATATGCACGATCTTCAAAACATGAAATTAATGGGAGGTCACCAAATCATTGCAGGTATTCGCCCTGAAACTGACAAAGATATTGAATGTCATATTTATTCAGTTAGTATGGACAAGATGTTTATTGAGCAAATCGCTGATGCAGGAGCCAACATGTTAATTATTCCAGCAGAACACTTTATTGGAGCACAACTTGCTTATATTATTAACTG
>NZ_JAVXGL010000108.1:0-5345 GCF_036657415.1 Anaerorhabdus sp.
CTTTCTTAATTACAGTAGGTAAAGCTGAATATAAAACTTCAATGCGAAGATTGGTTGACTTCAATAAATTTTTCATGGATTGATAATGTTGTTTTGCTAATATTTCAGTAGGAGCTAATAATGCAGCTTGTTTTTTTGCTAAGCAACATGCATACATCGCAAGTCCTGCTACAACAGTTTTTCCACACCCCACATCACCTTGAACAAGTCGATACATTATTTTTTGACTTTGTAAATCTTCCAAAATATCATTGACCGCTTTCACTTGATCCTTAGTTAATGGAAATGGTAAATGATTGGCTAAACGAAATACATCATCAAAATCAAAATGTTTTCCTTCTTTAAGAACTGATTCAGAATTTTGTTTACGAATAAGTTGAATCGCTAAGTGAAATTTTAAAAATTCTTCATACTTTAATGTTCTTATTGCTTGTGCAACTTCTTCATTGGATTTAGGAAAATGCATCATCCTTAAAGCATCTCTTTTATGAAGTAAACGATAACGTCTAATATATTCACTTGGTACATCATCTGCAATTTCATTTCTTACTGTTTCATAACAACGTGTTATGCATTCATGAATATTCTTTTGGGTTAAACCATACTTAAGAGAATAAACTGGTTGAATTCCTAATTGCTCATTCAATGGTTTTGTATTGTATTGTATAGCAGTGATTTTACGATTTCCCTCATAATTACCAATAATTGTCAGCGTTTGTCCAAGCTCCATTTTGCTTGCCCATGGGCGATTAAAAATAACAATATCAAAAACATCATCCTCATTCTCAACTTGAAACTTAGTCATTGTACGACTTCCTTTAAAACGGAAACTTCGTGGATAGGTAATTAATCTTGCTTCTATTACAATTCTATCTTTTGTTTTCCATTCATCATAAGGTTTACATTGCAGTTGTTCATAACGAAAAGGATAATAAGATAATAATTCTTCACTTGTCTCAATTCTCATTTGTAAAAATAACTCTCTTTTCTTAGGAGGTATTCTACACTCTTTTAATGTTTTCGACATATCTTCACCCACTTATATTTTAAACTACTTTACTTGCTTATAAAAGATGAATAAGCATAAACAAAATTATTTATGCTTAAAATCATACGCTATTGTAAATCGCTTATTTTTCACTTCTACATTGACATACGCCCCATTTACAAATGGAATGGTTGGATATGTATGCCCTACTTCAACATCATAAATAATAGGTATACTTAATTTTAAATCTTTCAATGCCTCATCTAATGTGACATCAAAATATGGATCAGATATTCTTAATTTTCCTAATATTATACCTTGTATATGATTAAAATATCCTGCTTGATTCAATTGCCACAAACAACGTTTAACACCTAAAATATTATAATCATAAGCTTCTAGAAATAATAAAACTTTCCCCTTTTTTCCTTTACTAAATTCTCTAATTTTTTCATATTCAGTTTCCATTAAATTTGTAATAACATCTAATGTTCCACCAATTAAATATCCTTCAAGTTTAATATTTTTTCGCGGTAAAACACCTGTATCTTCATCCAAATATTGTGTAAATACTGTCTTCTCATTTTTAAGTAACGCTATTAAATCATTACTTGATTCTATCCATTGATCTGTTTTATATTCTGTTATTGTCATACCATAGATAGAAGCAATATGCGCGTGTGTAGCAAGTGGCAAACAAAAATTAGTATTGTCTGAATAACCAATAAACCATTTTGGTTTTGCTTGTTTCAACAATTCAAAATCTAAATAAGGTAGGATTTCATTCATTATCTCACCACCTGCACATGACCAAACAATATCAATCTTATCATCAAGATAGAATTTCATTAATTCCTTCGCTCTATTTTTGGGTGTGTTACTTTGTGCTTTATCTAATTGGTAAATACTTTTGCATTCAACAATAGTAAATCCTTCTTTAATTAACTCTCTCTTAGCATTTTCATAATTGATTCTATAACGATCTCCTGACACACCAAAAGAAGGTGCAACAACGCCAATTGTACATGGTAACTTTATAAATGCAGGTACTTTCATTCTTGTATCCTCTTTTTCATCATAATTAATAATGCCATTTTCATTGCATCCTCAAAATTAAGTACATTAAGTCCAATTTTTTCTTGAATTACTTTAATACTATTTTCTACTTCTCTATCAGTAATCATCAACTCATTTGCTGTAACACTCACCGATAAATTACATCTTAAAAATGTTGTGACGAATTCAATATCACTATCAATTATCAATTGATAATTATTCTTTGTCCACATATCACTTATTTTACGTATATCATTTTGTGATAGTTTAGAAACTAAATATGAAACCCCCAAATCATTTGAAGATAATACATTTTTTTCTTCATAGAACACTTGTCCTAATGAAAAGACATTCATCAATTCCTTAACACCTTGATGTAATTCTTTTGCTGAAAGTATTGTTTCACCGAATACAATTGAACAATCAAAATTGTATTTTTTAAAATCATTGATTAAGTTATTCGCATAAATCTCACTTGGTTGCATTTGATTTGCAAGTACAATAGTTTTATCATCCATTGTCACTACAAGCTCATCATCGATGAAAAATATCTCTTTCATATCGTCAAAACGTTCTTGATTATGTTTTGGCTTTATTATATAAAGCTGATAAATATCTTCAAACAAATATTGGTCGCAACGTTTAAATTCATCATCAGTCAATGTATCTTGAATTGCTTCTGCAATTAATTCTTCAATTGATAATTCTTCCCTTTTTTTCTCTAGTTTATTTTTACAAGCAATTGCAACAACCATTAGATAGTCGCGATTTTCTTTTTCATCTGTAACAATATGAAAATCATGTTTTCCAACTTGAAACGAAACAACCGCTTCTTTATCTTGATTATCATTTCTAAATTGCATTCTTTCTCTTGTATAAGCAATACAATTAAATGATTCATCATACAAGAAAAAATCACATTCAAATTGCTTACTGTATTTAATTAATAAATCTTGAATTTCATTCATTTTAACACCTCTTTGATAGCATTAGTATAGCATAATTATTCATAAAAAAAGACATGAGCCCTCTAAATCATCTCATGTCTATATTACCTATACTACATTTATATTATTCCAATAATCATTGTATAAATTGCTTAAATTATTTTGCCATTGGATTGAATTACTTTTTTGTACCATTCAAATGAATCTTTTTTCCTGCGTTCAAAAGTTCCATTTCCTTCATCATCTTTATCAACATAAATCATACCATAACGCTTTTTCATTTCCCCTGTTCCAGCAGAAACTAAATCAATGCATCCCCAACTTGTATATGCAATTAAGTCTACACCGTTATCGATAGCATTCCCCATCTCTTTAATATGATCACGCATATACTCAATACGATAATCATCATGGATACTTCCATCTTCTTCAACTTTATCTACAGCACCTAAACCGTTCTCTACAACCATTAATGGTTTTTCATAGCGATCATAAATCATCTCCAAATAGTATTTTAATCCTTCTGGATCAAATGCCCATCCCCAATCACTATATTTCAAATAAGGATTTTTTGCTCCCATTGAGAAGTTTCCACCTGCTTTGTCTTCTATTGCATGTGTTGTAACTACAGTAGACATATAGTAAGAGAAAGTGTAAAAATCCACACAACCTTCCATTAAATCTTGCTCATCTTGTTTTGTAATATCCAATTTAACATCTTGTTCTTTCCATAGACGTTTTGCGAATGTAGGATACTTACCTTTACTTTGAACGTCACCACAATAGAAAATATTCTTTTCCCATGCATGGCGATTCAATAGAATATCTTTTGGATCACTTGTTCCAGGATAGAATGTAATACCACAAATCATACATCCTACGTGATAATCAGGATCAATTGCATGCGCCATTTTCACTGCATGTGCACTTGCAATAAATTGATAATGTAATTGTTGATAAGCACGTTGATATCCTTCTTTGGTTGCTTTATCACCAAAAAGTTCTAAAAACATTACTGTGTTATTAATTTCATTGAAGGTTAACCAATACTTGACTAGACCTTTATATTCTTCAAAACATACTTTTGCATAACGATCAAAAAATTCTATTGTTTTTCTATTATTCCATCCATCATAATTTTCTTCTAAATAGAGCGGTGTATCAAAATGATGTAATGTTACCAATGGTTCAATATTATATTTTTTTAATTCTTTAAATACATTACGGTAAAACTCAATACCTTTTTGATTTGGTTCTATTTCATCCCCACGAGGAAAAATACGACTCCATGATATAGACATTCTAAACATAGTAAATCCCATCTCAGCCATCAGCGCAATGTCTTCCTTGTAATGATGATAGAAATCAATTCCATCATGATTTGGATAATAATATCCATCAAGTACTGCCAACTTTGCTCCCTCAGGAAGCTTGCCTCCTGTTCTTGGAATTGCTCCTGTTGTTCCATCTGGCATTTGATATGTAAGCATTCGTGGTGAATGATTGCTTCCAGCTGTTAACATATCTGTTTCTGCTGGTCCTCTTCCATCTTCATTCCATGCACCTTCACATTGGTTGGCCGCTGTTGCTCCACCCCAATAAAATCCTTCTTTAAATGACATAAAATACTCCTCTCTTTTATTCTGATTTAAGTTCATCATAAAGGAATTTAAATATAACTACAACCATCATTTTTTTATACACTTAAACTCTATATATTACGTTGTGTATAAATATTTTATCTATTTATTTATTACTGTATAACTCAAAATGAAGTGAATAATATTTGATTTCAGATAAAAAAAGTCTTAGATTTCTCTAAGACTTACTCAACTCCAATAATGAAATTATATACTGGTTGATTTCCTTTTTGCGTATCAACTTCTACATCAAATGTAGATGCAATATAGTCTTCTACTTGACTGACATCTTCATCTGTTGCATCTTCACCAACAAGTAAGGTAATGATTTCACTTTCACCATCTACCATCTTGTCTAAAAGTCTAAATGTTGCTTCTAACTTATCATGTGTTGCGACAACGATATCTTTCTCAAAGATACCCATATAATCACCTTCATTGATTGCTAGTCCTTCAAATGTTGTATCTTTGATTGCATATGTAACTTGTCCAGTTTTAACATGTGCAATCGCAGCATTCATTTCTTCTAGATTATCTTCTACCTCTACTTCAGGATTAAACATGATACATGCTGATAATCCTTGTGGAATAGATTTTGTTGATAATACATGAATGTTATCATTTTCTAATACATCTTTTGCTTGTTGAGCAGCAAGAATAATGTTTGAATTATTTGGTAATATAAATATATGTTCAGCATTGAGTTCTTTAATC
>NZ_JAVXGL010000109.1:0-5336 GCF_036657415.1 Anaerorhabdus sp.
ATCTTCACTCCTATTCTCAATAACTTCTTCATTCCATTCCTCTTGACCTTTTTTTTCATATAAATCTACAATATCAATTTTAGTTATTGTTAAATCTGTATATTCTTTTAATTTTTCTATTTTATTATCAAACGAAGCATTTGATATCGAGGTATTCAAGGCCTTTTTTAGCAAGGTCATATTTCCAATTTCTTGAATATGGTCGTTTCTAAATTTAATTGCATCTATTTCACTTAATGGATTTCCAAATCCATCAAATTTAGGAATATTATCCCAATTTTTTTCCCATTTCTTTGGCATTATATGCTCTAAAGAATATGCATATCTCAGTTCATTCGTATCATGCAATTTAGAGTTTCTCTTAAATAACTCAACCCAAAAAAGATAAAACGTAGCCATTTTATTAGAGATGTTCTTTAACAATGAAAAACTATAATCTTCACCAATCATCTCCAACTCTTTATCTATCTTTTTATCATCGTTTAAAAATGTTAGTACCATCTTATTATAATTTTTAATTCTTGTTGTATCTCTATTCAAATGATTAAATATTATATATTTCTCAAGTTTATGTAATTGATCCCGTTTTTCAAAATCGGTTCTAACTTCACAGACCAAAATTTTCAAAATATATGGATACATTGTAGAATTTTCTAGTTGATTCAAAAGGTGAACTAATCTTAAAAGGACACCTTCTAAAGTAACTTCATATTTATACAATATATTATTAAAATTAAAATCAAATCTATCTCTATAAACTCTAGCATACTTCTTGATATCATGTAAAAATTGATCAATTTCATCACAACTATCAATACTACTTAACTTTTCCTTAAAAACTCTTGATAAATCTGAAATAGTATTCTCATATGCATTATACATGTTTTTAATAATAGCAAAGCAATAAAGAAACATTTCTAAATTTGATCGTTTGATCCTTCCTGTAATTATTGTCGAATCCCAGTATACATCGCTATCATCATCTATAAAGATATTTTCCCAATTTTCTTTATATAAATTATTTAATTTACTATCCCAATTACCATTAAATTCTTGTTTATACAAATCACTTACCCTTTTAAAAAGAGCGTTTTTTATAGTATCCGCCGATGTTAATGGCACCCCTGCACTGTTTAAAGTATCAAATATAGATTGCTCATCAACATTTTTATCTAAAGTTATTAAAACAAAATAGTTTCTACCATCTGTATAGTTAACTAGTGACTTAAATTTATCGAACTTATATTTATCATTATATTCTTCTTCATTCAATGAACTTAAAAAAAAGTTGTAGCACCCAACAATACCACTACTGCCTTTTTCTTTTTGTCTTATTTCCATATTTTCATTTACAATTTTTATGTAACATCCTCTATCTTTTTGGGAATGTTCTAATTTTTGTCTTAAATCTCCAGTTTCGTTATCTTTCGTAAATAAAATTCTATATAAATCTTCTTTCCATTTTGTTTTCTCTGATGTTTTAATAGAATCATAAAGCGCAACTAAAAAAATATTAATAGTTGTTAATCTTTGTTGGCCATCGATTATATCAATTTCTGGTGATCCAACAGAATTTTTATTTCGCTGAGCTATAATTGAACCTATGAACCCAACTTCTTCTTTCATAAAACTGTTCAACAATTCCTTCCAGTTTTCTTCAGTCCATACATATTTGCGCTGAAAAAAAGGAATAATCAATTTTGATTCATTCGATAAAGTTCTTATATTCGCTACCTTAGCTTCTATTAAAGTATCACTATTCATTATAATCTTCTCCTTATTATTCTTTGAATTTTAAATATTCCCTTTTAATATACTCTATTTTCATTCACATTAAAATATTCAGCATTAGGAATTACATAAAAATTACAATTCATTCATATTTGTAACTTTTAAATAAACACTCTTTCGAGTGTTTATACGTTAAATCTAAAGTGCAGTATATCTCCATCTTGTACAATATATTCTTTACCTTCAAGACGAAGCTTACCAGCTTCTTTTAATTTTGCTTCTGATTTGTATTCCATGTAATCATCATAACTAAAGCATTCCGCACGAATGAATCCTTTTTGGAAATCTGTATGAATAACTCCTGCACATTCTGGTGCAGTCATACCATCATGAAATGTCCAAGCACGACATTCTTGTACACCAACTGTGAAGAATGTTTTAAGACCTAATAAATGATAGGCAGATTTGATAACTTGATCAAGTCCACTTTCTGATATTCCTAAATCTTGTAAGAATACTGATTTTTCTTCTTTATCCAATGATGATAACTCTTCTTCAATTTTTGCACAAATTGCGATAACATCATTATTCTCTTTAGCAGCGTATTCTTTAACTGTATTGAAATGACGATTTGAAGTTGGATCAGCAATTTCTTCTTCTGACATATTTGCGATATAAATCATTGGCTTACTTGTGAGCAATTGATAACCACTCGCAACTTCCATTTCTTCTTTTCCTAGTTCAACACTACGTGCTGGTTTACCTTCACGTAATGCATCCACAAGTTTTTTCACTACAACATATTCCGCTGCAGCTTCTTTATCTTTGGCTTGTGCTTTACGTTCAATCTTCGTTAAACGATTTTCCATACTTTGCAAGTCGGCAAGCGCAAGTTCTAGATTAATAATTTCAATATCACGAATTGGATCTACTGAACCCTCTACGTGGGTGATGTCTGCATCGTCGAAACAACGCACAACGTGGCATATCGCATCCACTTGACGAATATGAGATAAGAATTGATTTCCTAGCCCTTCTCCTTTTGATGCTCCTTTTACTAGACCTGCAATGTCTGTAAATTCAAATGTTGTATAAATGATTTTCTTTGGTATCGCTATTTTTATAATTTCATCCATGCGATGATCAGGTACTTCTACCACACCAACATTAGGTTGAATTGTCGCAAATGGATAGTTTGCAGCTTCAACTTGGCTTTGTGTGATTGCATTAAATAACGTTGACTTCCCTACATTCGGTAATCCAACAATTCCTGCTGTTAATGACATATTATCTACTTCCTTTCGAACATCTATTAGTTTACCTTTTTTTCGTGATTTTCACAATCTTTATTGCATATTCATTTAATGTATTAAAATTCCTTCAACTGTACTGCTATTTCAGGTTGAATGCGTTATACTATTTGTCATATAGACATTAAGGAGTACACAATGAAAAAATTCAATTCGTACCAAATCAAACTATTTATGATGTTTCTCATGGTCGTTGATCATTTATCAATCATCCCCAATTTCTTACCATTTGAATTAATTGCGATATTTCATTTAATCACACGTCCAGTAGCTTTATGGTTCACTTTTACTTTGGTTGAAGGATTCATTCATACGCATAACCGTTATGAATACTGTCGACGTTTATTCACTTTTGCAGCCATCATGATGGCTGGTAGTTCAATCTTATTGTTTGGATTTGGTGTGCCAATTCTACCAATATATCCTAATATTATCTTCTCACTTGCACTTACATGTGCTATCTTAATTCTTATTTATCACCATGATGAAAAGATTGATAAGATTCCTAATATCGTTCGTAAGATACTTGCGATATTTATCTTCCTTGTCTGCTTCTTTTTTGCAGAAGGTATGTTCATTGTTCCACTATTTGCGATTATCTTCTACAAATACCGTGATAATCCAAAAGGAAGAAATATTTGGTTAATTGGTATGTCACTTGTCATGCTAGCATTGACTCTATCTTATGTAACATCAATGCCTAATCCTAATATTTATACTATTATGTATAGTGAATGGTTCTTCGCATCTGTTATTCCATTTATCTATCTTTATAATGGAGAGCGTGGACCAAATACTAAGTTTTCTAAATATATTTTCTATATCTTCTATCCTGTGCATATTTGGATTCTTTATATTATCGCGACAGTCATCGTTACACGCAGTTTATAAGATTTATAAACAATACGTTATTTTGAGGAACTATTTATGAAAGGTAGTTAGTTAAACAATTTATTTACACAAAGAAGGAAACACTCCATAGTGAGAATTCCTTCTTTTATTTACTTGTTAGTTTCATATAAAAACCCCGCCTTTGAGATTTTCATCCTAATAACGGGGTCACGATAACCATTAAACAAGAGTGATTATTTTTGTGAAATAAGCAAGAATCGCAATTACAAATGTTAGAATCAATAGTTTTGTTGATGTGAATTTGCCTTTTTTCAATAAGAATATATAGAATACTAATAATAGAATTGGAACTAAGTATGGACATATATTATTAAACATATCTTGAACTCGAACAATACTTTCCATTGTTTCACCATTCATACTTAGATTACTTACATACTCTAAACCAACTTCAATGCCACTCAACATAGAAGGTACAAATCCTCCTAAAATTATCGCACCAAAGATAGTTACTAATTCGACACTCTTTCCAATTGCACTATTATTTGTAGTAGATTCAATTGCTTCTAGTCCTTTATTATATCCAAAATCAAATAATTTTGATTGTACAAAAATCCAACCTAAACGCACTGCAAGAATTATTCCTAAACCTAAGAACCAATTTCCCATCAGCGCAAATTGACATGCGATTAATGTTGTAATTGGGTTCACAATAACACCCGCTAATGTATCTCCAACACCTGCAAGAGGACCCATCATAGCTGTTTTAATACTTTCACCGATTTCATCTTGATTCGATTCCATCATTGCAACATGAACACCCATAATCAAAGGTGAGAAGATTGCGCTTGTATTGAAAAATTGAATATTTTTAACCATTAATTCTGTTTTTTCAGTATCATTTTCACTTAATTCTTCAATTGCTGGTAATATTGACCATAAATATCCTGAACCCATCATAACATCATATGACCATGTTTGTTGAATACCAAAGATATGTCGCATTTTTATATTTCTTAATGTTTTTTTAGTCAATTTCATCTAGTGTAACCCCCTGACTATTTTTATTCTTATTAACCCATTGATAAACCCCAATTATTCCTGCTGATAAAATAGATAAACCAATAACTGTAGTATTTGTATAAGAAATCATGAAGTATCCAATAATTAAGAATGGCCAGAACTTTTTGATATCCATCATTGATAACAATAACGCAAACCCCATGACTGGTAATAATCCACCCGCAAGATTAAAAATATCGAGAAAGATTGTTGGAATCAAATTAATCAAACTAGCTAACTGGCTACTAAACAGAATTCCTACAAATACTGGAATTGCAACGTGTGGACCATTTGTTAACATTGTATTTACCCAGAATAGAATATTATATTTCTTTGAATTCCCGTTTTTCGCTTCTTTCGCCATAAGTTGTACTAAAGCCG
>NZ_JAVXGL010000110.1:0-5210 GCF_036657415.1 Anaerorhabdus sp.
TTGTGTGAACTTTGTGATGTTTAGTAAAACTATTTTTAATATTTTTACAACACCATTGATAAACGCCTATATAAAGGCACTTTCCATACTACCAATATTAAAATTATTCAATATGTTTACTAAACGAATTGACAATCCTCTTTTTTTACGATAAATTGAAAATATTCAAGGGAGAAATGTTTTATGGCCACAATTCGTGATGTTGCAAAAGCTGCAAATGTATCAATTTCAACAGTATCAAGAGTCTTAAATTATGACCCATCACTAAATGTACCTGAAAGTACAAAGAAGAAAGTATTTGAAACAGTTGAAAAAATGGGATACATAAAAAAAGATATTAAAATGAAAAACAACTATACTCGACAACGTGTTGGAATCGTTCAATGGTATACAAATGAAAAAGAATTAACTGATCCATTCTACCATTCAATACGTGTAGGTGTTGAATCAACTCTTCACAATAACAACATAGAAATTGTTCGATCATTTAGAAATGATGCACAATATTTTACAAAACTTGAAGGTATGGATGGCATTATTTGTATTGGTAAATTTAGTAAAACTGAAATAGCTGAGTTTCGAAAAATAACTGATAAAATTATTTTTATCGACATGTTTATGGACAAAATTTATGTAAACACAATTGTCATGGATGTTCAAAACGCAATGAAAGATGCAGTTGAGTATCTAATTTCTTTAGGACATCGTAGGATTGCTTTCCTTGGTGGTATTGAATATACTACTGACGGATTACAATACCGCGACCAACGAAAATTTTATTTTGAAAAATATTGTTCACAATACAATGTCGAATATTTGCGTTATATTCGCGAGGAAGAATTCACTACTGAATCTGGTTATAAGATGATGAAATCATTGCTATCTCAACCTAAATTACCTACCGCTGTATTTTGTGCAAATGATCCAATTGCTTTTGGTGCTTTGAATGCATTAAGTGATGCTGGATTAAATGTACCCGATGACATTTCACTGATTGGTTTCAATAACGATCCAACATCTGCTTATGCTAATCCACCACTTACAACAATTAATGTTCCATCAGAAAAAATGGGAGAATTCAGTGCACAATTTCTCGCCATGTTCTTAAAACAAAAGAAGATTTACCCAATGATGTCGATGGTTCCTTGTGAACTCATTATTCGCCAATCATGTGGTAAACCTAAATCATCATTATCTTGGATGTAAAAACTCACTTTGCAGTGAGTTTTATTTTTATATGATTTGATATCCTCCAACTGGACGAATCGATAATACGAAGCATGAGCCATCTCCATAAATCGCATCCATTTGTTTGCGATACTCTTCTAACATTTCTTTAGGAACAAAGGCTTGAATTGTACCTGCAAGTCCCCCACCATGTACTCTATAAGCACCTTTGTCTTTCAATAGTTGTTCTGATACAGCTAGTGCTAAAGATAAATTTTGATGACTAATATCTTTTGTTGTATACACATTTTGTAGATACATGTATGAAGAATATCCTGATTCAATAATAAGTTTTTTACATGTTTCCATATCATTTTCTTTTAATGCTTTTACTTGATCTAAAACGCGATCTGTTTCATTGAAAAAATGTATCGCACGTAATAATGCACGGTCTGAACATGTTTCACGAATCATTGCAATATTTTGCATAAATTCTTCTTTCGTACATTGTGAAAGAATTTCTTTTCCTAGTGCGCGAGCAACTTCTTTCATTTCCTTTGGCATTAATCCATATTCATCTGAAAGATCGGCATGATCACCTTTAGTATCAACTAAACATAGAGCATAATCAGAGTGTGCAAAATCAAATTTTACTTGTTCAACAACTGGATTTTGTTTATCTTTAAAATCGATAGTTACAAATCCACCTACAGAACATGCCATTTGATCTAACAATCCACATGGTTTCATGAAGTAATTATTTTCTGCATATTGACCAATCTTTGCGATTTTAACATGATCAATTTTTCCATCATTATACAGTTCAGATAAAATAGTTCCCACTAATACTTCAAATGCTGCACTTGAAGAAATTCCTGAACCTTTTAAAACATTACTATGACTAACTGCCTTGAATCCGCCAATGTTGTACCCTAATTCTTTAAAACGTGCTAATGTCCCACGAATCAAAGACTCAGAAGTGAACTTTTCATTATCGATAATATCTAATTCCGTCACTTTAACAGGCGCTACTTCAAATCCATCCGCATAATATTCACAAGTATCGGCATTTGCAACAACAACCGTTGCAATATCCATATTTACACTAGCCGCAAGAACACGACCTTGTTGATGATCAGTATGATTTCCACCTACTTCAGTTCTACCTGGTGCACAAATTAGATGTGCATCCACATCAGAAAACTTTTCAAGAGCCTGGTCAAGTAATTGTCCATATCGTTCTTTCTCTGATTGAATGTCTTCACGACAATTAATCATTTTTAATTGTTCATCAAATTCTCCTTGAAATAGTCTAGTTTTAATTTCGCTAATTTTCATAACTTTCCTCCACTATAGAAATCTAAATTCTGTTTTATGATGATAAACCTCACCTTTTCTTAAGATTGGTTTTTCAAATGATTCTGTTTGTATTGCATTGGGATAATATTGTGTTTCAAAACATATTGAGCTTCGGCACGGAAATTTTCCGCCTTCTTTACCATGAATAGAAGTCCCATCCAAAAAGTTAGCTGAATACAAATGAACTCCTGGACAATCAGAGAATATCGTCATCTCTACATTTTTTCCTTGGCATACGGCAAATTTTCTAAAACCTTCCCCAAAAACCAAAAAATGATGATCATATCCATTACCATTTTTTAATTGAATTTCGTCATTATTTATATCGCGACCAATTGTCTTAAATTCCAAGAAATCAAAAGCTGTATCTTTCACTTGATAAATATCATCGTGTGTACATCCATTTTCATCCACACCAGCAAAATAATTCGCATTGATTTTAACTTTATGATCCAATACTGATTCGCTTATCGGGCCATCTAGATTAAAGAAAGAGTGATTTGTTATATTGAATAATGTGTCTTTGTCGGTTGTTCCTTCATACTCAAAGCGTATTCCATCATCTAATAATGTATACGCAACAGTAACATTACAATTGCCTGGATATCCCTCTTCACCATCTGGGCTTAAGTATGTACAAATAATTTTATCCCCTTGAACATCCACTGACCAAATTTTTTGGTCGAATCCATGATCTCCGCCATGTAAAGAATTTCCATTATTATTCTTTGGTACATGGTATTCCACATCATTCAATGTAAAAACTCCATTACCAATACGATTACAAACTCTTCCAATAGTTTGTCCCATATATTGAACTTCATTTTGATAGCCTTGAACACAAGTAAATCCTTGCACCACATCAATTTCTTTATGCTTTAAAACTAGTGATACTAGTGTTGCTCCATAATTACATACCGAAATTTTTATCGCATCATTTTCAATTGTATATAGTAAGGCATCAATTCCTTCGTTTGTTTTTCCAAATGATTTAATCTCCATTATTTCACCATCTTTTCAAAAGCATCTTTCGCAGCCATTTGCTCTGCCTTCTTCTTACTATTCCCACTACCTCTTCCCAAAACTATTTCATCCAATTTAACTTGAATATCAAATTTTGGATTATTTGATGGTCCAGTAACGCGTACAACTTCATATGTAACTGTTTTACGTGTGTCAGATTGAACAAACTCCTGTAGCTTTGTTTTATAATCCATCACGATTACTTGATTTGGGTCTTGAAGTCGTGGTGTAATCACTTCATCAAGAATATTATCAATTGTTTCCATGCCACTATCCATGTATAAAGCGCCTAAAAAAGCTTCAAACATATCTGATACAATTGAATCTCTTTCTCTTCCACCTGATTTTTCTTCACCAGAACCTAATAATAAAAAGTCATTTAATTTTAACTCTTTTGCATAAATCGCCAAAGCTTTCTCACAAACAAGTTGAGCGCGTAAAGTAGTCATATGTCCTTCATCTAACGGTGGTTCAATTCTAAATATCTTATCAGAAATCCACAATTGAAGTACCGCATCACCCATAAATTCAAGTCTTTCATTATCATGCTTGCTTCGATGTTCATTCACATATGAAGAGTGCATAAAAGCTTGATTAATTAAATCCATATTTCGAATAATAATATTTCTTTGTTCAAGCCATTCGATAACTGTCATTTTCTTTTCCTCCTAATCCATTGTTGTAAGCGCATTCATATTAAGTTGCACTATTTTTTGAATGAGTTGACTATTTTCTTTTTCTTCAGCATGTTGAAGAATTTCTAAACAGTCTTTTTTAGTTGTTTCGATTATTTTTGTGTCCTCTACCAAATTACCCAATAAAAAGGCAGGTAACCCACTCTGTCTAGTTCCTAGTATATCACCAGGTCCTCGCAAACGTAAGTCTTCGGCAGAAATTTCAAAACCATTATTCGTGTTTACTAAAACACGTAATCGTTCTAAACTATTCTCATCTTGACTATCTGTAAGCAAATAACATATCCCTTGTTCAGAGCCACGTTGAACACGTCCACGCAATTGATGGAGTTGACTCAATCCAAAACGATGGGCATCATAAATAATCATTAGTGTTGCGTTCACAACATTTACACCAACTTCAATTACTGTTGTAGAAACTAAAATTTGAATTTCATTTTTATCAAATTCTCTCATAATTTCTTCTTTTTCTTCACTACTCATTTTGCCATGTAGGACACCCACTTTTGCAATTCCCTTAAATGCTTTTTTTAAATTGTCATAAATGGTTAATACATTTCTAACATTAATGCTTTCACTTTCTTCAATTGCACTGCAGACAACATACACTTGTCTTCCTTCCTCTATTTTGCTTACCACCTCATCTAAAACATGGCGAAAACTATTCTCTTGTACTAGAACTGTTTTCACTTCTTTTCGTCCTGCTGGCATAGTTTCAATTGTAGTAATATCCATATCTCCATAGAGTGTATTTGCAAGTGTTCTTGGAATAGGTGTTGCTGTCATTAGTAGAAAATCTACTTTATCTCCTTTTTCAATGAGTTTGCGTCGTTGTTCAACTCCAAACCGATGTTGCTCATCGGCAACCACAAATCCTAATTGTTTAAATTCAACATCAGGCTGAATCAATGAATGAGTTCCCACAAGGATATCAATCTCACCATTTTTTAATCGCTCTAAAATATC
>NZ_JAVXGL010000111.1:0-5173 GCF_036657415.1 Anaerorhabdus sp.
ATTAAGTACATTAATGCTAAATCCAACAACTACTGCAACAAAGACAACGGATAATACTTTTCCATTAGAGGAAAAAGCTGCTAATAGGTTATTTGGAATAATGCCAAGAAAAACATTCAATGGATTACTACCAGTAGATCCTGTAGCTGCATTTAGACCCTCAACCGCTACATTGAAATAACCCATATTATAAATAATCATACCTACAATTCCTGCAAATAAAATTCCTATAAATCCTGTTACCGCAAATAACAAAATTGTTTTGTATGAAATTCTTCCTAACTTTTTTGTATCTGTAATTCGACACATTGCAATAACAATTGATGTGAATACCATTGGTACTATAATAATTTGCAAAGCATTTACAAATAATTGACCAATAATAAATAGAATACCTATTCCTTGTGTTGCACCTTCTTGTGAAATATCAACGAACAATATATTATTAATCATTGTCCATAATTCTGAGTTTCCATTTGCTAGTAAATTTTCACGTAAGAATAAAAAACTTCCCCCTACTACTAATCCACAAATCATACCAATAAACATTTGAATTGCTAACTTATTTTTTTTCATTGTACCCTCCTATAATTTGGATACCTACAGAAAAAGAGCCTTTTTACCCTTAAGTAAAAAGACTCGTAATTGTATCATTACTGTGCTTCCTTTATAGCATCTCGTGCTATCTTAAAGGTATCCTTGAAGATAATACTCTATTTAATTATTGAAGTCAACGCTATTCAAAAAATTTTCCAACATAATTTTTACCACTGCCATGATAGAAATCTTTTGCAAGTGTTTTTGTTTTTCCTTCTAGTTGAAGTTCATCTACATAAATAAATCCACCCTCACAGGCAATTACAAAAGCATCATCAATTAACCCAATGCATTGACCTGGTTTAACTTGATGATCTTCTTCAACAAAATGAACCTTATGCAGTTTTATTTTCTTTCCTTCTATCACTCCATATCCTACAGGCCATGAAATCAATCCTCGAATATGATTGTAGACTTCTAACACTGGTCTTTTAAATGAAATAAATTCCTGTTCTTTCGATATATTCCAAGCAAATGTAACATCATCTTCATTTTGAGAAATAGGAGTTATCTCACCATTGAGTAATTTAGGCAATGTTTCTTTTAGTAATTCTTTTCCTACGAGTTCCAACTTTTCAAACAAATCAGAAGTTGTATCTTCAATCTCGATTGGCAATGCTCTTTGTGTTAATATATCGCCAGAATCCATCTTCTTTTCCATATACATAATTGTAATACCAGTTTCTTTTTCACCATTGATAATTGCCATATGGATAGGTGCTCCGCCACGATATTTAGGCAAGAGTGAAGCATGTACATTTATACAACGATACTTTGGCGCCTCAAGAATAGCATCTGGAATTAATTGCCCATAGGCTGCCGTTACAATCAAATCTGGTTTAAATGCTAATACATCCTCAATTGATTCTTTTATTTTTATTGGTTGAAGAACTGGAATTCCATACTCTTTTGCTTTAATCTTAATTGGAGTCTCCTGAATTTCTTGTTTTCTACCTACTTTTTTATCCGGTTGCGTTACAACAGCAACAACATTTTCACCCATTTCAACTAAGGTTTCAAGAATTCCACATGAAAATTGTGGTGTTCCCATAAAAATTATTCTTGGTTTATCCATTAATTACCACCTCTTGCATGATTATAACATGTTTGTTTGCAATTTATTTGATGTTTTGTTATAATTCTATAGGTTAATATACAGGAGGTGTACAAATGGCAAACATTAAATCTCAAAAGAAACGTGCAATTACGAATTTAAAGAGAAACGTTGCAAAGGCTGGCGAAAAAACAGCATTAAAAACTGCAATTAAAGACGTTCTTGCAGCTGTTGCAGCGAAAGATAAAGAAACTGCCACTACTGCATTAAACAAAGCTAACTCTTTACTTGATAAAGCAATTACTAGTCATATCAAACATGATAACTATGTTGCTCGTCAAAAAGCTCGTTTAGCAAAAGCAGTAAACGCAATCTAATTCAAAAAAATTGCACGGTAAGCCGTGCTTTTTTTATTGTTCTTCAAGATATTCAATCATTAATTGTAAATGATTAATATCTTTTTTATTAATCCCTGCATTGATTCTTTATATTTCAGCGGTTGAACCTTGTCCAATTTATCTTTTATACGCTGGCGAAGTTCTCTTTTATTTGTAACCAATATTTCAAATGCTTGACATGCCTGCCTAACAACCGATGGTTTTTCATCATCGAATATTGTTAGAATCAATTCCAATGCTGGATTAATCTTATTATCAACATCCCATTTTGATAAAGCACAAATCATGCGCACACCACGCATCCTCATAAACGTATGCTCATCTGTAAGCATTGCTAAAAATGTATCAAAATAACAATAGTATTCATTGCTTTGTTCTGTAAGCTTCTCAATCTCTTGAAGAGCCTTGTATGCTTTATTTGGATCTTTATCATAAAGAAGTTCAATTGTTTTATTTTTCACCATAGCGACCTCTATTTAGTATTTACAAATCATCCAGTGCAAGCAAAGAATCACGATGTATGTAACAAAGAAAATAATAAAGCAACTATAATAACAAGCCATGAACCAAGTAATACTTGCAATTATTGTCCATTATTATTCTCTTCTTATGATGATTATAAAACAAAAAGAGTCTACTTCATAGACTCTTTTGCTCTTCATTATTTATCCAACATTGCTCTAAATATTTGGACTTGATGTGATATCTTAGGATAGCGTTTATCCGTTTTTGGCAAAACTTCTAAAATCATTTCATATGTCTTTAAACTTTCTTCACAGTATTCAATAAATAATTTACTTCTTTCCTTCATTAAATGAGGTCCAAAAGTAATATGTAAATCACTGTATTCTGGATGATAGTTTGTATTGAAGACGATAATTTGATAAAAGCGTTCATCATAGACAAGCTTTTCATCAATGATTGTAAAATGATGGTCTGATATCCATTTACGCAAATCCATAACATCTTTATTCACTTGAACAATAATTTGCTTGTATTTATACAAACGAGGCATTGCATCTTCCATAATTTGCTTTGCAGTTGTGAAACCCATACCTGCTAGAATCGCAACATTGGCATCATCAGGTACATTTTCAAAACCATCAGATTGAATCACTTGGATATAATCCGTTAATCCTTCTCTTTCGATATGCGATTTTGCAATTTTACATGGTCCTTCGATAACATCACATGCATAACATTTTGGTGATATGTCTTCATTTACTAGAGCAATTGGCACAAATGCATGATCTGTACCAATATCCGCAACAATAAGATTAGGTTCTACAAGATTTTTAATCGCTGTTAACCGTTTATTCAAATTTTTACCCTTTGTCTACAAAATCACGTAAACGTTTAGAACGTGTAGGATGTTTCAATTTACGTAAAGCTTTGGCTTCAATTTGACGAATACGTTCACGAGTTACATTAAACTCTTTACCCACTTCTTCAAGTGTTCTAGTACGTCCATCATATAAACCAAAACGCAATCGAAGAACTTTTTCTTCTCTTTCAGTTAGGCCTTGTAGTACCATATTAATTTCATCCTTCAATAATTGATTATTTGCATATTGATCAGGACTAAGAGCATCTTTATCTTCAATGAAATCGCCTAAATGAGAATCATCTTCTTCACCAATAGGTGTTTCTAATGATACTGGCTCAAGTGCAATTTTTTGAATCTCACGTACTTTTTCTGGAGAAATTCCTTCCATTTTAGCTGAAATTTCTTCAGCAGTAGGTTCACGACCTAAATCTTGAACTAACTGACGTTGAATACGTGTCAATTTGTTAATTGTTTCTACCATATGCACTGGAATACGAATTGTTCTTGCTTGGTCAGCGATTGCACGAGTAATTGCTTGACGAATCCACCAAGTAGCATATGTACTGAATTTAAATCCTTTTGTATAATCGAATTTTTCTACTGCTTTGACAAGTCCCATGTTACCTTCTTGAATTAAGTCTAAGAATAACATTCCACGACCTACATATTTCTTAGCAATGGAAACAACCAAACGCAAGTTTGCAGAAATAAGAATGCGTTTTGCTTCCTCATCACCTTCTTCAATACGTTTTGCAATTTCAGGTTCATCATCTGCTTTTAAAAGAGGTACACGTCCAATTTCTTTTAAATACATTTTTACTGGATCATTAATACGCACATTAGGTGACTCAGTATAATTAACTTCTAATACTGGTTTTTCAATTTCTTCAACATCTGCTTCATCTAGTTCTTCTGAATCATCCGCTAAAAATTCTAAATCATCAGCTTCTGTAGTTAATTCTTCCGCAATATCTTCATCTTCAGAAATTGCGATATCTTCACTTGAGAACCAATCATATAAATCTTCCATTTCAGAATCATTCAAATCTAAATGATCTAATGCATTCATAATGTCATTTTGATAAATCATTTTATCTTTTTGATAAACTTCTTTGAAGTCTTCTTTAAGTTCATCTAAAGTCTTTAGTTGTTTTGTTTTACCTTTACCTTTATAAACTTCAATCTTAGTAGCTTTTGTCTCATTCTTAATAGTTTTAATTTCCTGAATATTCACTTTATCACTCACAATTTCTAATTCTTTCTTTTCTATTTTGTTTTTTCCGTTTTTAGGTTCTTCTTTTTTCACTACTTCTACCGAAGTTTTTATTTCTTTTTGTACTTCTTGTACAGGTTCTTTAATTTTGCTTTTCTTTTCTACAGAAGAAGTTTTCTTGTCCATAATTTTCTTAGGTTCCTCAATCACTTTCTTTGTAGTTTTGATTTTATTAACAGATTTAGGTTGAACTTTCTTTGGTTCAACTGTTTTTACAGTCTTTTTCTTAGGAGTCTCTTTAACCAATTTCTTTACAGGTGCTTTTGTTATTGGAGATTTCTTTGTTGATGGTTTCGTAACTTTTCTTGCAGGTACAGCTTTCTTAGTTACCGCTTTTTGTGTAGTTTGCTTAACAGCTACCTTTTTTGCAGGTACTTTACTTGCTACTTTTTTACTCACTACAGATTTCTTTGTAGCTTTTGGTGCATTCTTAACAACAGCTTTTTTTACTGGTTTAGCCACAACTTTTTTAGCAGGCACTTTTACTGCAACTGCTTTCTTTTTTGGCGCAACTTTCTTTGCTG
>NZ_JAVXGL010000112.1:0-408 GCF_036657415.1 Anaerorhabdus sp.
GTCAAAAAACAAAAGATATGCTATTACGATATGGCATTAAGAAAAATATTTATGTTGTTCCAACAGGATTAGATTTAGATCGTTTTAACGTAAAGAATATGAATAAAAAGAAGGTAGAAGAAATTCATAAAGAAGTTAATCTTCAAGAAGGAGAAACTTTAATTATTTTTGTTGGGAGAATTGCCAAAGAGAAGAGTATTGATTTAGTTATTGATGGATTTGAAAAAGTAAAAAAAGCAGGACTCAAATGCAAGTTTGTTATTGTAGGTGGGGGACCAGATGAAGATGTTCTTCATGAAAAAGTTAAACACCTAAACTTGCAGGATATAGTTGTTTTTGTAGGCAAAAAACCAGCAGTGGATATTCCTTCATATTATCATGCAAGTGATTGTTTTGTTTCTGCATCAA
>NZ_JAVXGL010000112.1:418-4967 GCF_036657415.1 Anaerorhabdus sp.
CAATTACAGAAACACAGGGTATGACATATGTTGAGGCTCTTGCAAGTGGATTGCCATTATTTGCACGTCCAGATGATGTTTTATCAGAACTTGTATTAGAGAATGAAACAGGCTATTACTTCACTACACCAGATGAATTTTGCGAGAAAGTGAAAATATATCTAAGTTTAAGTCAAGAAGAGAAGAATGCTTTATCTCAACATGCAGTTCAACATGCTAAGCCATATGACTCACAAGAATTCTATCGTCATATCTTTCATGTGTATGAAACGGCAATTGCTAACTACTCTGAGATGTATGTGATTGAACAAATTAGACCTAAAAGTGATTTCATACAAATAGTACTAACTTCACCTAGTTCTGAAGATATCAAGATTTTGGTATCATTAGATCGATACTTTAATAATGGATATCGCAAAGGATTTAAACTAACACAAGAAGAAATTGATGAACTATTAAAAGAAGAAGAAGCTGTAAAAGCGTATCAAACTTGTTTAAGAAAACTTTCAATTAAAGATCGTACACGAAAAGAAATGTATGATTGGCTAACTCAAAATACAGAGCTTGATATTGAAGTCATAAATAAATTAATTGAAAAATTAGAGGAACATGGATTTATTGATGACTTAAAATATACAAAAAGTGCTGTATATGCGATGAAATTAACACTTGTAGGTGAAAATAAAATTATTCGTAATTTAAAGAAAAAAGGTGTTCCAGTTGAAATGATTGAGGAAGTTCTCCAATTTGATGATACTGAAACAGAGGAAAAAAATGCACTTCGTTGGGCGGAAAAAATAAAACCAACCGTTAAAGAAAAATCAGTAAAAATGAAGAAGAAAATTCTTGTTCAAAAGCTGATGGGACAAGGTTTTAGCTCAGATGTGATTGATAAAGTAATGAAGAGTTTGAGCTTTGTGGAAGAAGAACGACAAGAAATTGATAACTTACGCAAAGTTGCGAATAAAGCAAAGAAAAGATATGAAAAGAAGTATAGTGGATTTAAACTGCGAAATACAGTTTATCGCTACTGTGCTTCAATGGGATTTGATGTAGAAGATATCTATGTCATACTAGACGAAATGGAGTGGAAGAATGAGCAATAAGAAAATTAATGAATTTGTTGAAAAAGAGAGTTTAGAGGTACCTTTACTAGTAAAAAGTTTAACTAAAGGTGTTACTCAAAAAGGAGCTCCATATGCATCCGTTGTTTTACAAGATAGTACAGGAACAATCGATGGTAAAATTTGGGATATCAAACCAGAACAAGAAGCAATTATTGAGAATGGTAAAGTACAATTAATTGTTTGCGAAGTATTGAAATATAACAATGCATTACAATTACGTATTCATAAAATTGAAGCACTAAATCAAGAAGAAATTAATTTAGATGAATTTGTAATTGCATCTAAAGTTTCACGTGCAGATTTAGAAATGGTAATTAATAATACAATTTCTTCAATTGAAAATGATAACTATAGAAAATTAATTGAAGGTCTGTTTGAAATGATAGGTAGTGAATTCTATAATTATCCAGCAGCAAGTAAAAACCACCATAGTTTTTTAGGTGGTTTAGCGACGCACGTTGTAGAGATGATTCATCTTGCAGACGCATTATGTAATTTGTATCCGCAATTAAATCGTGATTTGTTAGTGTCAGGGGTATTAGCCCATGACTTAGGAAAAATGTTTGAATTATCAGGTCCAATTACGACTGAGTACACTCTTGAAGGTAAACTTACAGGGCATATTTCTATTCTTCATGGTCGTTTAATGGAAATCGCCTCAAAATTAGGTTTAGCTGAAACGGAAGAAGCAGTATTATTACGTCATTGCATTCTTTCACATCATGGACAACTTGAATATGGTTCACCAGTTTTACCACTTGTTCAAGAAGCTGAAGTGCTTGCGTTTATTGATAACTTAGATGCAAGATTAAATACATTAGAAACTGCACTTTCATCAGTTCAACCAGGAGAATTTACGCAACGAATTTTCGCGATGGAAAGTCGTTCGTTCTATAAACCTAAAAATGATTGATGTACATTGTCATGTTTTATTTGGAGTGGATGATGGAGCAGGGACACTTGATGAATCATTAGCGATGATTCAGGTAGCTCTTAAGCATGGTATGACTAAAATACTTTGTACACCACATTCAATTCCAGGTCATCGTTTTGAAATAAATGATTTTGAACGATTAAATAAGAATTTTGAAAAACTTAAAGTTGCAGTAAAAGAAAAGGGTTATCCAATTGAACTATATCTAGGATCAGAGTTTCAAGTATCAGATTCAGCTCTACCTTGGATTGAAGCGAAAAAAATTGTTACATTAAACAATACGAATCGAATATTAGTAGAACTTCCATGGCATTATAGTGGAATTACAACACATTCAGAAGAGTTTTATCTTCAAGCATTATTAAATAGTGGTTATCGTATCTTGATAGCCCATCCAGAACGTTATAAGAGTGTTATGCAAAATTTTGATACAATCAAGCGTTGGTGTGAAATGGGTTGTACCTTTCAAGTGAATAGTACAAGTTTAATTCCTGGTGAATCTCCAGAGAAAAAAGCATTAGCATGGCGTATAGTGGACGAAGGATATTGCGATGTTATTGCAAGTGATGCTCATGTATTTGAAGGAACACGGATAAATAACCTCGAAATAATTTATAATGAAATTAAAGATAGATATTCTGAAGAATTAGCAGAAAAATTATGTGTTGAAAATCCCTTAAAATGTATTACAGGAGAAGACTTTAACTAAGGCAAGAGAAATCTTGTCTTTTTTATAAAAATTTATTGATAACAAATAAAAAAACGGTTAGCGCACGCTAGCCGTTAATTGTTTTTAATACTTCAGAAAGTTCAGGTTTATTTGTTTCATTGAATTTGACAATGATTGCATCATCTTCTTTATATCTTGGCACAATGTGAAAATGTAAATGATCGACAGTTTGTCCAGATATTTCACCTTGATTACTAATAATATGAGAACCTTTAGCTTTACAGCTTGTTACAATCTTATTAGAGAGCATAGGGAGAACTTTAGCGATATGTGCCATAGATTCCTCATCTGCATCTAAAATATCGTTACAATGCTTCTTAGGGATTACTAGCGTGTGGCCATATGTAACTTGCGCAATATCTAGAATTGCAATTACATGGTCATCTTCATAAACTTTATAAGAAGGTATAGTACCTTCGATGATTTGACAAAATATACACATAAGTATCTCCTATTTCACTACAATTAGTTCGTATTCTCTACTACCTAATCCTATTTTTTCAGCATGTTCAACACAAACTTCCCAATTAGTGTCAGGGTGAGTATCTTTGAATGGATCATGGTGATGATGTTCATGTTTCGATAAAATGCTACCTTCAATGATAGGTGATTTTAAACATGCATCAGCACATGCTTGGTCAAGAGCAACAGGATCAAAACTTGCAAACATTCCAACATCCGCAATAATAGGTATATCATTTTCAGCGTGGCAATCACAATTAGGTGATACATCACAAACAACACTAATATGAAAACATGGTTTATCTTGCACAACAGCAAGCGTATATTCAGCAATTTTTTTATTTAAAATGTCATTTGCTTCCCAATCAATTGTAGAGATTGCATCAAAACCGCATGCACCGATACAGCGACCACATCCAGCACATTTAGTTGTATCGATATGGGCTTTTTTATTTTCGTTAAAGTGAAGTGCATCATGCGCGCATTGTTTTATACATTGACCACATGAACGACATTCATTTTCATCTACAACAGGTTTACCACTACTGTGCATTTCAAATTTACCAGCACGTGATCCACATCCCATACCAATATTCTTTAATGCACCGCCAAAACCGGTAGATTCATGTCCTTTGAAATGTGTTAATGAAATAAAAATATCACTATCCATTACAGCACGTCCAATTTTAGCTTCTTTAACGCATTCTTGATTAATAGGAATAATTGATTCATCAGTTCCTTTTAAACCATCACCAATTAAGATATGACATCCTGTACTAAATGGACTATATCCATTTTGATAAGCACTATCAATGTGATCTAAAGCATTTTTTCTACCACCGACATAAAGCGTATTACAGTCTGTAAGAAAAGGTTTCCCACCATTTTCCTTAATGATATCAACTATCGTTCTAGCGTAGTTAGGACGAAGAAATGCTAAGTTACCTGGTTCACCAAAATGAATCTTAATTGCTACGTATTTATCTTTCATATCGATTGAATCAATACCAGCTCGTTTAACAAGTCGTGCTAATTTCTTTAAGTGACTATCATTAATCTCTGTTTTAAAATCCGTGAAGTATACTTTTGATTTTGTCATGTTTCGTTTCTCCTTATTTATTTACTATTATAAAAGGTAAAAGGATAAAAGAAAAGGTGCTTAGCACCTTTAGTTAAATAAATAGTCTGGATAGTTTGTTTTAATGTTATCGTATAATTCACGATCATAGATTTTAAAACCATATTTTTCTTTTTAAGACTTCCGATTGCCATTTCCTTATTGGGACACGGATTGGT
>NZ_JAVXGL010000113.1:0-4877 GCF_036657415.1 Anaerorhabdus sp.
CCGTTCACTGCTTACTGAAACAGTGCTTTTTATTCTATTTATTACTTGAGCATAATGTTGCGATGACTCATTAAATTGTATTGAGGAGCGCTTAATTTTAGTACAATTTTGTTGGATATAAGCTGATTGCGAATGCGTTGTATACAAAATTATACGATTTCCTTCAACCCATAAATCGCCAATTTGATTGCGTGCAATTTGCAAATTCATTAAAGCACCTAATACATCACGATGCCCAATTTCATTGAATTTTGGATTAAATGTTGCGACAAGACAAACCACAAGAGAAAAGTCATCCTCCCTATTTGGTAAGAAGATGACTCTTTTATAATTTGCTTCATCATACCCACCATCTTCACGATAAGCAATTTTGTTTCCACAAATCTTCTTAACGATGGCCATTTCTGATTCATTCAAAAAGGGTGTGATTGTAGGTGAATGATATTTCTCTGCTTGTTCAATCCAATCATGAACACGTATGCCAAAATATTCATTCCCACGCGGTTGTTCTTGATAAGATGAGTTCTTAGTTTTCATCTTGGTCAAGGCTAATTTCGCCATGAACACCGATTGTACGTGGAGTACATAAAATAACATTATGACCGATTTTTTGAATTGTTCCGTCTAATGCAAATACCACTCCTGTTAAAAAGTCAATTGTTCTTTGTGCATATTCTCTTTGAAGTCGGTGTAAATTAACAACAGCAGCACGTCTTTCTTTTAAATGACGTCCAACTTCTTCAGCTTCTTCAAAACTTCTTGGTTCAAACAAAACCATCTTTGTATCACTGCTAACACGAGTAACACCTTTTGATTTTGGTTGCTCATATTGGCTAATTGATCTAGCTTCATCTTCACTAAATTCTAATTCTTCTTCCATATCTTCATCGTCTACTGGAGCGATGAAACCTAAAAATTTATCTTTTAATCCCACGTTAAATTCCTCCATGTTTCAAATATATTATAGCATAATTGAATATGTTTCAAAGTAATTTTTATCACATAACCTTTATTCATAGGGTTTTCAGCTATTTTTATTAAAGTTTCTAGATATTCTTTATGACTTTTAGTATACTATCATAAGAAGTGGAGGGAATCAAATGAGCTTTATAATTAGACCTGCAAAGCCAGAAGAATGTTCAATTGTTGGCAATTATATTCGTGCTATTGCAGCCTACGAAAAAATGAGTGACCAAGTTATATGGAGTGATGAACAATTATATAACGAACTCTTTGTTGAAAAGAACGCAACTGTTGTTTTTGGTGAAGAAGATGGAAAGATTGTTGGTTTTGCATTATATTTCTTTAACTATTCTACTTTTGTAGGAAAAAAAGGATTATATGTTGAAGATGTATTTGTGCTTGAAGAATATCGTAAAAACGGTTATGGTAAACAATTCTTCAAATATCTTGCACAAGTCGCAATAGATAAAAATTGTGGTCGAATGGAATGGATTTGTCTAGACTGGAATCAACCATCTATTGATTTTTATACAAAACGTTTAGGTGCTATTCCTATGGATGAATGGACTGTTTATCGTTTAAGTGAAGACAAAATTAAAGCTGTTGCAGCTATGTAAAAGTTATCTAATGATAACTTTTTTATTTGTTGTATATTTAATTACATAGGTTTTAAATTTTGATTTAATCTATCAATAATCCAAGCAATTCTTTTTTGTTTGCCGGCTTCTGTTTTAGGATCCATAAAAGCTTTCGTGTAGGTTTTCTTTATCGATGGGGACATTGCTAGAAAGTTTGTATAAGCTAGTTCATTATCCTTAAGTACATCTAATAATTTATTCAAGTCACTATCTAGAACTTCTAAGGTATTATTAATATCCCACTGTCCACTTTGCATTGCCTCTATTATTTTTATTTTGCCTGCATCTTGCATACATCCTTTTTCTTCAAGTTCAATTGCTAACTTTTTATTTTTTTCAGACCATTTACTATTTTTTCTGCGTTTTACAAAATATTTCATATAGCTATTTTGATCAATGCTTTTCATTTGTCCATCAACCCACCCAAAACAAAGAGCCTCTTCAAGAGCTTCGCTTGCTTTTAATACGTTCTTTTTTATAGTTTTATCAAAGATAATCCAAATTCCATCATCTTGCATATAATTTGATAATAACCATTGATGAAACTCTTCACGTGTTTTAAATGCATATTTTTCACTCATCTTATTCTCCTCAGTCCTAAATCAACAAATCTTTATTTCATATTACCATTATTCAAACTATTAGAAAAACTGTTTTTTTACGATAAAAAAAGAAGTTGTTTCCAACTTCTTAATTTGATTTATTTTGTGCAGCTTCTCTTTCTTTATTTGCCTTAATTACCTTTAGGCGTGAGAATTCTTCACGTTCTTTTTCTTCTAAAGCTTCTGATATGAATTTGATTTGTGCTTCAAAATCAGGAATAACAATATTTTTTAAAGCATTTGCTCTTTTTTGTGTTTTACGAATCGCATTTGCTAAACGATATACACTGTTATCCACTTCTGCAAGAATCATTGTAAGTTCTTTAACTTTATTGAATTGAATATAAGCCTCATCAACTTTTGATGATGATTGCTCAAATCCATACTGGATTTTAATTTCTTCTGGTTTATAAATAATGTTAGGAACTTCAACACCCATTACACTACGATACGTTACACGAGCGCCTGTATCAATTTTAACTTGATTTGCAATCCCCGTAATAACACCAGTAGATACGTTAGCTTGTTGCAACAAATAATAGGCTTCTTGATAACTATCTGTAATTTCATCACGTAGTAATTTTACTTTATCAACAAGCATCATCATTTCGCGAATTAATACATTACGTTTTCTATCCATTAAATCATAACCCATTTTAGCAAGGACTAATGATTTTTTGGCAGTCATCAAATTACCTTTTGTTGCGAAAACTTGCGTAGCCATTATTCTTCTCCTTTAAGAGCAAGACTGATTGTGCGATGAGCACGTTCAGGATCGTAGTTTTCCTTAATTAATTTATCGTCAAGACGATCAAGTGCATCTAATGGCAATGTTGATAACAAAGCCCAACCTAAATTTAGTGTTTCAATAATAGAACGCTTGATTCCGAATCCTTGACCAACAAATACTTTTTCAAATAAACGGCCAAATTCCATATATCTTTTATCACTATCAGAAAGTTCATCTTCACCAATAACCGATGCTAATGAACGAGCTTCTTGTACTTTTGCATATGATGCGAATAATTGATTTGAAACATCTTGGTGATCTTTTCTTGTATATCCTTCTCCAATACCATCTTTCATTAAACGTGAAAGTGATGCAAGACATCCTACTGGTGGATAAATACCATTTTGATGTAAGTTACGATCAAGAACGATTTGTCCCTCAGTAATATACCCAGTTAAATCTGGAACTGGATGCGTAATATCATCATTTGGCATTGTAAGAATAGGGATTTGCGTTACTGAACCTTTTGACGTAGAGATAATACCTGCTCTTTCATAAAGAGAAGCTAAGTCAGAATATAAATATCCTGGGAATCCTTTACGTCCTGGAATTTCACCTTTACTACTTGAGAATTCACGTAGTGCTTCACAATACGCAGTAATATCAGTTAAAATTACAAGAATATGCATATCTAATTCATATGCTAAATATTCAGCAGCTGTAAGTGCACAACGAGGTGTAAGTGTTCTTTCAATAATTGGGTCATTTGAAAGGTTAACAAACATACAAACCTTTTCCATAACACCCGTTTCTTCAAATGATCGTTTGAAATAATCTGCAACGTCATTTTTAACACCCATCGCGCCGAACACGATACCAAAGCCTTTTCCATCATCGTCGGCAATTTGTGCTTGACGAACGATTTGAACTGCAAGTTTATCATGAGGCATACCACTTCCAGAGAAGATAGGAAGTTTTTGCCCACGAATTAATGTATTTAACCCATCAATTGCGGAAATACCTGTATTAATATAGTTACGAGGATATTGTCGAGCTACGGGATTCAATGGTTTACCATTAATATCCGCAAATTTCTCAGCATATACTTCACCTAAACCATCAATTGGTTTACCAGCTCCATTGAACACACGACCAAGGATTTCCCTTGATAAGGCAATTTCCATTGGATGTCCTAATAAACGAGTTTTTGTATTCTTCTTTGATAAACCAGCTGTTCCTTCAAAAACTTGAACAACTGCTTTTTCTCCTTCGATTTGAACAACACGTCCTGAACGAATTGAACCATCATTAAGTTGAATTTCTACCATTTCTTCATTTGAAACATTTGCAACATGATCTAATGCAACAAGTGAACCACTTATTTCATTTAATCCTAATAATTGAAGACTCATCAAAGTTCCTCCTTTCTATTCAACTGTGCTTAATGCTTTATCAATAAGATCAAAATATGTATCTAATAATGCAATATTATTATTTGGAATATCATATTTCATTTTAATTACTAAATCAAAAATTCCGGTTTTAAGAATTGCACTAATTGGGAATTTCTTTTGAATCATTGGTTTACAAGCAGCGTATAAGTAAGAAATTACTTTAAGCATCTTGTATTGTTTATCAAATGGCACGAATGTATCATCTGGATGGAAAGCATTTTGTTGAAGATATCCAACACGTACAACTTTCGCAATTTCAATAACTAATTTTTGATCATCTGGCAATACATCTGATCCAATTAATTTTACAATTTCCATCAATTGATTTTCTTCATGTAGAATTTGAACAATTTCTGTACGAAGTGCTGTAAAATCACGGGCTACATTTTGTGCATACCAACGATCTAAGTCATCTAAATATTCACTATAACTTAAATTCCAGTTAATTGCTGGATAGTGACGTGCATAGGCTAGTGATTTATCTAGTGCC
>NZ_JAVXGL010000114.1:0-4810 GCF_036657415.1 Anaerorhabdus sp.
AAACTATAAAGTGAGAGGAGACTATAAATGACAAAACATCCTTTATTGCAAATGATTAAACTACAAAAGAAAGGTACTCCTGTAGGAATCTATTCTGTATGTAGTGCAAATGAGTTTGTTATTGAAGCTGCTTTAGAACGTGGCAAACAAACTAAATCCATCGTACTTATTGAAGCAACAAGTAACCAAGTAAACCAATATGGTGGTTACACTGGAATGAAACCAAAAGATTTCATGAAGTTTGTAGAAAAAATTGCAAAAAAAGTTAACTTCCCTATGGATAGAATTATCCTTGGTGGAGATCATTTAGGGCCATTAACTTGGACACACCTTGATGAGAAACAAGCAATGAAAGAAGCAAGCAAACTTATCGAATTATATGTCCTTGCAGGATTCACTAAAATTCATATTGATACTTCTATGAGAGTTGCTGATGATGATCAACAAGCTATGTTATCAACAGAAGTTATCGCTCGTCGTGGCGCAGAACTTGCAGAAGTTGCTGAAAAAGCATACGCAAAATTAAAAGCAAAATCACCAAATGCGCTTCACCCTGTATTCATCGTTGGATCTGAAGTACCTATCCCTGGTGGAGCACAAGAGGAAGAAGAAGGTGTTGCAGTTACAAAAGTTAAAGATTGCCAACAAACAATTAATACTTTCCATGAAGCTTTCCTTTCAAAAGATTTAAAAGAAGCATGGAATCATGTTATTGCTGTTGTTGTACAACCTGGAGTAGAATTTGGTGACTCTACAGTTATTGAATACGACCGTAAAAAAGCTAGAACATTAACTAAATCACTTAAAGCATATAAGAACTTAGTCTTTGAAGGTCATTCAACTGATTACCAAACTAAAATTGCTTTAAAAGAAATGGTTGAAGATGGAATTGCCATTCTTAAAGTTGGACCTGGTTTAACTTTTGCCGCTCGTGAAGCAATGTTCGCATTAGCTAATATCGAAGAAGCATTATTAAAAGGAACTAAAACTAAACCATCAAAATTCATTGAAGTGCTTGAAGAAGTAATGCTTAAGAATCCTGGAAACTGGCAAAAACATTATCATGGTAATGCTCAACAACTTGCATTCAAACGTAAATATAGTTTCTCTGATCGTTGTCGTTATTACTTACCAAACGAAAAAGTACAAGCTGCTCTTGAAACACTTATTACAAATATCAATACCATCGGTATTCCATATTCATTATTAAGTCAATACATGCCTGTTCAATACACAAAAGTACGTGAAGGAATAATACCTTGTACGGCTGAAGCATTAATTAAAGATCGTATTGTTAACTGTATGGATGAATATTTATACGCTACACATCAAGAAAAACTTGGGTAAACAAAAAAGTGACTTTGTCACTTTTTTTAATTTATTTCTTCTTGATTCATTCGTTCAAGTTTTTTTAATTGCTTTGTGATTAAAGTTTGATGTGTTTTTGTTATTTTAATATTAGGTTCATACCAAATGTTTTTAACCACAAGTTCTTTTGTCTTCTTCGTGTAAATAGCTTCAATACGTCCAATAAACTCATCTCCATAAAGAATCGGCAAAACATAATATCCAAATTTACGCTTTTCCTCTGGTGTATATATCTCCCATGTATATTCAAAATTAAATAATTCTTTAATTAATTTTCTATCCCAAAGTAAATTATCCAGTGGTGCTATAAATTCACAACGCTTTTTTAATGGTGAACTTGCAATAATTTGATGAATTAATGAAATATCTTCTTTAACACAATATAATTTTTCTTTACAGCCTTCAACATTGACTTCAACTATTTTATTATGTTTAATCAAGTCATTAAAAATTGCTGTACGTACAGGTGTTTTAAGGTCACTTATGCACAAATAAGCATCTGATGCCTTATTCCATAATAAACCTACTGATTTGATACGTCTTAATACTAACCAGCTTTGAAAATCCAATAATTCTTTATTTGGATCTTTTTTATTTAATAGTTTTGAAGGAATACAATTTTCAATACAATCATAATATTTAATTGTCCCTTTTTTATGATGAATGGCAAGTTCTCCAGTGAAATATAAATGTTCTAAAACAGCACGCGCTAAACTCGATTTACTCCCCCAAGTTCCAATAATATGTTTATCTCTTGAAAAATCATTAGAGCATAAAGGACCTCTTAGTCTAATCTCATTTTTGATTTCATCACATGCCGGTTTAATTCCCTTATCATATCTTGTCATATAATCATATTCATGATGTCTACGCAAAAAATATGGCCAATCACTCATACTAAAAATAGATAAGTTTTTATCAAAATAATCAATAAGCACTCGCTCTTGATACAATAGTTCATACAGCATTGTCTTTTTATAGTTTTTAATACGTGACAGTAAAACTAAATCCGCATTCTTACCACATGCATCAATGGGATCAAATTGAATACAGCCTACCTGTTCAACAAACTCTTGAATACCTTTTTTTTCTTCAAATTTATATTCACCAAGTAGTCCATGTTTTAGTAATAGAAATTGTCTTGCCTGTTTCTTTGTTATATTGAATATTTCCATATTCCACCTATTTTCTATTTCTAGTATAATCGAAATTTAGCATCTTACATAGAAAAAAAGGTGTTGCTTACGCAAACACCTTTTTATATGAAGGTTACGGATTATTAATGTAATCCGGTTTAGAACAAACCGATGAATGGTACAGCACCAAGGATACCTAATACTAAAAGTAATAGGATACATTTGATAACTGTAAAATTCTTTTTAGCAATTAACCAATACATAAGCATAGTTAATGCAAGAGGAATTAATTTAGGGAAAATACTATCTAATACAGATTGTAATACGATAGGAGAGTTCCCATTAGGAATTGTTAAAGCGATAGTTGTACCACCCATGTTAGAAATTAGAGCACCTACTACGAAGATACCTAATAATGAAGCAGCATGAGTAAATTCTTTAGCATTTTTAGTTAATGCTTCAATAGCTTTGCTTCCTAAATCATATGACCAATACATTAATCCGTAACGAACTCCGAATTGAACTGCATTGAATAGAACTAAGAATAGAATAGGTCCTAAGATATTTCCTTCAAGAGATAAGTTAGCACCGATACCTGCAGCGATTGGAACTAATGTTAACCAGAAAATAGCATCCCCGATACCACCTAAAGGTCCCATAGCAGCAACACGTACCGCACGGATAGTTGTTACATCAGCTTTTTGTTGTTCTAATGAAAGAACGATACCCATAACGAATGTTACTAAGAATGGGTGAGTGTTAAAGAAGTCTAAGTTATGTCCCATTGAAAGAGCAAGGTCTTCTTTGTCAGTATGAATTTTTTCCAAACCTGGAAGAATTCCATATAGCCAACCAGCAGCTTGCATACGTTCAAAGTTGAAAGACATTTGTAAGAATAATGAACGCCAAACCATTTTGTTAAGAGTTTTCTTATCAAGAGGTTGAGCAGGAGTCGTATTCTTGTATGTGTTTGCTAAATTAGATGCCATCACTATAGTCCCCCTTTCCTGAACCACCAGCATTTGCTTTGATCTTCGTATTGATTTGGAAGTCATAGTATGCTAATGCTCCACCGATAATAGCAATGATTACTAGAGTATAAGCACCATTTCCTGTAATACCAGTAGCAACGCCATCAGTAAATACAAGTTTTGAGAATGCTCTGTCTACTAATGTAGCCATTGCGAAACCAGCGATTAATACAGTCCAGAATTCACCAGAAATCATAACTTTCATTAATACGGCAAATCCTACATAACGCATCATACCACCAGCAGCGCCTAGACCTGTCCAGATCCAAGCAGGAACAGCTTCAGAAAGCATAACCCCTACTGCTTGTCCAGCACCAGTACCGATCATTGCAAGAACTGCAAATAGAGCACCAATACCAAGCATTAAGCCAAGGTTAAGTCTTTCGATACCTTTTATGTCACCTTTTGCAGCCATGCTGTCAGCTTTTGACATTGCAGGAGCAGAAATTGTGAACCAAACGTTAACTGCTTGTTGTCCAAGTAATCCGAATGGGATTGCAAGAGCTAAAGCAGATTCGAAATCTGGTTGATTTAAGGCAATTGCGAATACAACAGCCATGATTCCTCCTAATACAGCATTTGGAGGTTGAGCTCCACCGATTGGCATACTACCAATCATTAGAAGTTCATAAGAAGCCCCAATTTTAAGTCCTAAATCGAAGTTACCAAGGATAGCTCCAACTACAGGTCCCATAACAATTGGGCGATACAATGATTCAAGGAAACTAAATTGGTCAATACCGCCGATAAAACCAACGACACCAACAAGTAATATTTGAATAATATTAAATTCCATGTTTATCTATCACCTTTCTGTATGATTATTTAAATAATTTCTCTACGTCTTCAGAAGCCATAGATGGAACTTTTCTAATTTCAAGTTCTACACCTAGGTTACGAAGCTTTTCGAACGCCTCAACATCAGAGGCATCAACAGCAACTGATCCTGCTACTTGACGCTTACCTTCAGACATATGCATGTTTCCGATATTAACTTTTTTGATAGGTACTCCACCCTCAACTAGTTTTAATACATCTTGTGGATTCTCACATACGATAAAGATTTTTTGTGCGTCTGAAGCTTTGTGAATTGTGTCGATTGTTTTTTGAATTGTCCAATAACGAGTTTGAGCATAGCTAGGTGCAGCCATATCCATCAAACCTTGACGGAATGTGTTATTAGCTACATCATCATTTGCAACTAACAATAAATTAGCTCCAATAGAACTTGTCCATTGAGTTGCAACTTGTCCATGAATCAAACGATTGTCAATT
>NZ_JAVXGL010000115.1:0-4785 GCF_036657415.1 Anaerorhabdus sp.
AGACATATAAAGATATGACAGGTAATGAAATGGAAAAGGTTGCAGCTCATGGAGGAAATGAATGTGGAATACTTGAAAGTATTCTAGATAATCCCAATATTGCAAATCTTGGTCCATGTATGAAATATATTCACACCCCACAAGAAACACTTCAACTTGAATCTTTTGATCGCATGTATGATGTGTTAGTTAATGTAATAAAGAAATTATGAGTTCCAAGGTTTCTTTAAAGCGTTACTTTATTTTAATTATTCTTCAAACACTTGCGGCGAATTTTGCGCACCCAGTAACTCCAACATTGATTAGTGATTTGAAATTTCATAGCTATATGTTTGGGGTAGCGTTTGCGTCAATGTCACTTACTTACTTCTTATTTGCACCTTTTTGGGGAAAGGTTAGTGATTTAATAGGAAGAGTAAAAGTGTTAGCGTTATGTTGTATAGGCTACGCAATTGGTCAATGGGTTATGAGTGGAATGCATACAGAATTAGATTTTGTAATTGCACGATTGATTTCAGGGTTCTTTATTGGTGGAATTAGTGTTTGCCAACTTACTTATATTATTGATGTATGTGACTTGGAAAATCGAGGAAGAAATCTTGTCATTAATGCAACAATTCAATCGGTGTGTGGTCCGCTAGGTTATTTAATCGGTGGATTAATTGGTACTTATTCAATTACATTGCTTTTTGGTTCGCAAGTTTTTCTACTAGCTTTATCTGGAGTACTCTTCTTTATCTTTTTAAAGGATATTGATAATGAGAAAAAGAAAGTAACTAGAAAAGAATTTATAAAAAATGCAAATCCATTTGCTTCATTTATTGGAATTAATAAATACTTAACAAAACAATTAGTAATCTTTTTTGTAGCTATTATAATTGCATCATTTGGAATTACTGCCTTTGATCAATGCTTTAATTATTATATTAAAGATGTATATGGCTTTCTCCCTGCGTATAATGGATTATTAAAAGCAGTAATAGGAATTATTGCGTTACTTGCGAATGTAACAATTTGTATGTGGCTTATGAAAAATACAACGATTAAAAAAACACTTGTCTATGTATATGCATTAACTAGTATCGTTGCCTTTCTTGTAGCTGGTACAAAAGAATTACTATTCTTTGTAATTGTGGCTATTCTATATTTTGCATTAGTTGCAATAGTGACACCACTTCAACAACAGATTGTTTCATTACAAACAACGCCTAAAAGTAATGGTCAAATCATGGGGTTTTATAGCTCTGTGAATTCTTTGGGAATGGTTTGTGGATCATTATTTGCAGGATTTATCTATGATTTAGGTCCATCGATTTCATTTCTAATAACAGCTATATGTTTCTTATGCATAGCTGTATTAATTGGATTAACCAATCGATTATCAATGAAAGGATAATAATATGAGAACAGTAAAGACCCTTAGGGAGCAATATCAACTTATTGATGAATTGCTAGAAAAGAAACTACAACAAATACCAGCACTTATGGAAATTGCTGGCATTGATATGTGGATTGTATTTGCGAAAGAATATAATGAAGACCCAATATTAGAGTTTCTTACACCAACATCATTTCCAACTGCTCGTCGATTAACATGTTTGATTTTTGCGAAAACAAAAGAAGGTTTTAAACGATATAATGCAGGTAGACCAAGTTCGGATTTAGATCCATATTATGAATCAATTTTCAATGATGTCGATGAAAAACAATTCGCTGCAATTCGAGCAATTATTGAAAAAATTAACCCAACTAAAATTGGATTAAACTTCTCAAGTCATTATGCATTTGGTGATGGACTAACAAAGTCAATTTATGATGATTTTGCGAATGCAATGTCAAAAGAAATTCTTGATAAAGTTGTAAGTGCAGAAAACCTTTGTTTACGTTATTTGGAAACGCGATTACCAGAAGAATTAGAACGCTACAAGGAGATTGCGGAACTTGCGATGGATATTGTAAATGAAGCATTCTCATTCAATGTAATTGAACTAGGAAAAACCACAACACGTGATTTAGAATGGTGGCTAAAACAAGAAGTCAATCGTTTGGGATTACCTTTTTGGTTTCCACCAACAATTGACTTACAACGAAAAGACTCTGGTCCTATTTACGACGATGTGACAATTGAAAGGGGCGACTTGCTCCATGTTGACTTTGGTTTAATTTACCTTGGACTATGCACTGATCATCAACGTTTAGCGTATGTTCCACAAGTAAATGAAACAGAAGTTCCAGAATATTTAATGAAAGCATTCAAGGAAAATAATCACTTCCAAGATATTGTATGTGCGAATTTTATTGAAGGAAGAACAGGTAATGAAATATTTACTGCTTCTGTGAATCAAGCTAAAGCAGAGGGAATTACGCCAATGTTATATACACATCCAATTGGTCATTATGGACATGGTCCAGGACCTACAATAGGTCTATTTAATGAACAAAAAGAAATAAAAGTAAAAGGGGATTATCCACTTTACAAAAATACATGTTATGCGTTGGAACTTAATACAAAACGACTTGTTCCAGAATTTAGTAATAAAGATTTATATGTATTTACTGAAGAAACAATAGACTTTGATGGTGAAAAATGTATTTACCTTGCAAAAGGCAGAGACCATATTCATTTGGTTAAGTAGGAGGACACTATGAAAAAACCGTATGTTATTGTTTTAACTGGTGCCAGCAGTGTTGGTAAAAAACCAATTGTCAGAGCTCTATTAGAAGATAAAGAACTAGACTTAAATTACTGCAAATCACTCACAACACGTCCTAAAAGAGATGATGAGATTGATGGGCAAGACTACTTCTTTATTTCACACGATAGTTTTGTAAAAGAAGTCAAAGAAAAGAAAATTCTAGAATATACAGAATTCAACGGTTACTATTATGGAACTAGTCGTGAACAAATTGAGTTTCTCTTGAGTATTGGTAAGAATGTATTAATTGATGTTGAGGCACAAGGGGTTGGGCAAATTAAACTGATATTGCCAGAAGCACTATGTGTATTTGTCGAACCATCAAGCATGGAAGACCTTGAACAACAAATTCGAGATCGATACAATGATAATGAATTTTCAATGAAGCATAGAATTAACAAAGCTAAGATGGAAATGGAACTTCTTCCATTATTCCGTCATACTGTTAAAGTAGACAATGTTAATGAAGCTGTTGAAGACATTAAACGATTTGTAGCTGAATAAGTAGGATAGGACTTAAAATGTAGAGTTGAGAAGTATTTCAATAGCTCTTAACTTTAAGTCCTTTTATTTAAAAGAAAGAGTGGAAAACAAGATGAAAGAGAAAATGATAGAAGCCTTTAAAAAAGCAGAAGGTGGCATGTTTATTGAAGTAGAAAAAGCAGATGTTGGTAGTTCGTATCAAGAAATGGAAAAACAAGGAGTAGCACTTATGGGATGGGCAGATCCTTTTATGCCAGATAAAAGTTTACCAGTACATGTTGAAGAAGCACTAATTAATTCAATAAAAGGTGCGTCAGCTGCACATTATACTGCACCTGTAGGTAGTCAAGAATTAAAAGATAAACTTGCCATAAAACTTGAACAATTCAATAAGTTAAAAGTCGATTCACATCGTAATATTTTGATTACTCCAGGGTCAGATTCTGGCTTGTATTTTGCTATTTTACCTTTTATCAATGAAGGTGATGAAGTTCTCATACCGACACCAAGTTATCCAAATAATTTCTTAGATATTGAAATTATGGGTGGCAAAGTAGTTCCTGTTCCTTTAAATGAAGAAGAAGACTATCAATTTAATGAAGATACATTTGAAAAACATGTGACTTCTAAAACAAAGATGATTTTGTTGACTCATCCGAACAATCCAACAACAACCGTATTCAACCGTAAATCATTAGAAATACTTGCGAAATGTGCTATTGAACATGATTTAATCTTGGTTTGTGATCAAGCCTTTGAAGATTATTGTTATGAAAATGAATTCATTACGCCAGCTGCTTTACCAGGAATGTTTGAAAGAACTGTAACGGTATTTTCATTCTCTAAAGGAATGGGATTGAGTGGGCTGCGAGTTGGCTATGTGGTGTGTTCAGATGTAATTATGGATGCTATGTTTGCGAATGCAGTTGCTGTAATTGGTGCTACCAATACTTCTTGTCAACAGGCGGTATTAGCAGCATTGAATGATACACGATTTATGAAGGAATTTGAAAGCGCATTTGATTTGAGAAGGCACCGAGCTTTTGAGATATTTAACTCTATTCCCAACGTTAGTATGAAACTTCCTGAATCAGGTTTCTTATGCTGGGTCAATGTTTCAAAACTAGGTAAATCGAGTGATATAGTTAAATATTTATTGAAAGAAGCTAAGGTTTCGGTAAATGATGGTGTTAACTATGGTATCGGTGGTGAAGGACATTTAAGAATTGTTTTAGGTGTTTATCGTGATAATTGGAAAATATTTGATATACTAGATAGGGTTAAAAATGCATTGATGCATTACCAAGATATGAACAACTAAGGGGGAGTTTTTTTGAATAACGCAATTATTTTAACAGAAGTAGATCGCCAAATACTAAACTCATATGCAAATTTTTTGCATGGTCTAGCAAATTACTTAGGTGATGCATATGAGATTGTTCTACATAGTTTAGAGGATTACGAACACTCTGTTGTAGCGATTATTAATGGAGAACATACAGGAAGAAAGATTGGAGCACCAATTACAAATCTTGCTTTAGATATGTTAGATAAACTTGTGGATTCCAAGCAAGATAACATCTCATATTTCAGTACAAATAAAAAA
>NZ_JAVXGL010000116.1:0-2268 GCF_036657415.1 Anaerorhabdus sp.
AGGAAATATATAAAGATAGAACTAGCACAGAAAGAATGAACAATCGTATATTAAATGACTACCGTATACATAGTATGAAAATTCGCAACCGCGCTAAATTTCTCTACTTTTCCATTTTTACAGGTATCAATATTCATCTTGATGCACCTTTTATATTCTTTCCAACTTTACTTAAAAATTTCATTTGTGAAATTTCCGCTATCTTTCGTCTCTACTTTTTGATACTACTCACTTTTTATGTTTGTTGTTTTCGTAGCAGATGTATGTCTAAATCTAGACCATTGTTAAGACTACCAATATAATATCTTCTCATAATGTACCTCCTTCGCTTATCTTTCTGACTAAATTATAATGTGGTCGTTTCAAGTAGTAAATAACTTTTGAACAAGAGGACAGAATCATGAATAAGATAACCAATTAACCAATAAAATATACATTAAATATTACGATTCTTATATAAAACTTAAATACCCCCTATAGAAAATCCCTAAGAATTGGCATTCTATCTACTATAATTAAGTTTGAATTTTATACTCATAATAATTCAAATGAATTATTTAGTGAATCTGAAAATAATAAGTTAAGAAAAGTATACTATTTCTGTTTTACAACAGGTTTTTGAATACTTTTTCACATACTCATCTTTTGCTTATTAATTTAATATTCCATATCCATAAATCACGATACTTCTGAATGTATAAATATTCTTTTTACATTCATCATTTGAATTACCTTCAATCGCGTAAACGATGCCATCTTCAACTTTTTCGACAATGCCAACATGATCAGGAGTTCCATCATTTTCCCAATCAAAAAATATGATTGTTCCAGCTACAGGAATATAGTTTCTATCTTTCCATTGCCCTCTATCTCTATACCATTTCACGCCATCTACAACTGCTGCAAACTTTGGTATAGTTACATTTAAATCGCCAGACTGATATGCTACCCAACTTACGAAACATGCACACCATTCCACACGTTCATTATAACCATACCACGACCAATAGGGTGCACCTCCTACATTACCTAGTTGTGATGTTGCTACATTAACTAATTTGCTATTACTTGTACCTAGACCTGCAAATTGGTAGTATCGCATCACATGGGAAACATATTCAGAATCTCCATAACTGCTCCAACCATGTTTTTGTGCTTGTTCATCTGAAAATACTTTGGCATTCGCTTGTGAATATGCGCCGAAGTTTTTTAATGCCCAATTTATATAACCATTTCCAAAGTTGTATCCTTGCATCGCAAGACTAAGCGAAGATATTTCTAATGCATCTGTGCAATTTGCTTGTTTTAAGCAATCAGCAAAGTTTTGAACACCCACTTGAATAGAATATTCTGCGTCAGTAATGCCATTAGGAATATTGGGATATTTCTTATTATGAGGACATTCGCTTGCTTGCATTGGATCAGTTCCTCTGCCACCAGATTCTTGCATCATAATTGCTTGTAATGCATTTATAAAATGTGGTATTTCATATTCATCTGCATATTTGCGTATTGTCGCAGTATGTGCAATCACTTCATTAGATAATTGGTTGCCTTCTCCGTTACTGGAGCTACTTGACATGAATACACCACCAATCAATGCTATTAGTAAGATTATTAAAATGGCTATCCAACCAATAGAACAAAGAAACGCAAATGCAGCTCTAGTAGCTTCTATTGCTCGTTTAACTGCATGTGCTGTTTTCTTAACTGCTGAAAACGATTTGCATCCCAATTCTTTCGTTACTTGACGCTTTCCTTTAGAAACTTTCGCTGATTTAATCGCAGCTTGTTTTGCGGCTTCTTGTGAAGTCTTGATAGATACTCTTGTAGTTTTCTTGATGGTTTTACCATTTTTCTCAGATACCTTGATTACTTTATTTTCTACTGATTTTGATATCATCTTTGAATTACGATCAGTAGTTTTAATATCTTTATCAACATGTTCTTTCGTTTTGATTTTCTTGCTAGATTCCTCTGAGGTATTGGTGTTTACATTCTCCGTCTTTGTTTCATCCTTTGTTAGTGCTTTATCCTCTGCTTTCCTTTTTCTTTCTTTTACATAACGGAATATTTTCTGTGATTGTACTTTTGCTTCAATAGCTGTTTTATTCACAAAATGTTCACCATGCGATGTTATTTTAGAAGATGCATAATCATGAGGGGTAGCATATTGAGAATCGGAAGACTCCTCAATATGCTCTTTTGTTTTTGTTGTAATATTACGAATACGTTCGCCTGCTATAGCTACTTTATCAATCGACTTGA
>NZ_JAVXGL010000116.1:2278-4707 GCF_036657415.1 Anaerorhabdus sp.
TTTGTCTTTATATCTTTCATCGCTCATTACTCTTTACGGAACACTCTTTGCAGTATTCAGGATAGCGCAGTTTGATTGCTTCAAAGAAGTATGGTGCATATCCACAGGCAAACAGTTCATATGGTGTACTCCCTTTTTCATGTTCTTCTTCTACAAAACCATTCCAAAGATTAAATGCCAATTTAGTTGCACACTCTGATCCACTTGTTTGCCAGCCTTGATGTAAACCATCTGGTTTGATTCTATGGTCTTTCATATTAAATACATCATCAAAATTTTCTCTACAACTTCGATCAATACCAAGCGTATAAAACAATGTTTGGTGGTATGTGTCTTTTATGGTGCTTTCTTGCAGTTTCCTAAAAAAGAAGTTTTTATGTTCTTCAGATTCAAATTTAATTTTCATATCGCTATAACCTATAAACTAGGACAGATTATCTCTGCCCTAGTTCCATATCCTTTCTTGTGATTTCTTTTGCTTGGTTTCCCACTTTATGTTTATCTTTGATTTCTTTAAGGTCATTACGCACTGATTTCTTTTCGTGTTTTTCTTCGACATCTTTGATTTTTACTAATATGCTTTCTGTTTTTTGCGACATCGTCGCACATGCTTTCATTGAAAAGAATAGGCTTTCCTGTACCTTGGATAGAAGTCCACTGTCAGAGCGACGTGAAGTTGGTTCCTGTGTATCTTTACCCATGATTGTTTTACCAATATTTTTCATATGAAAATTAACTGCATGAATCTCATTACCCAATTTTGTTAGATTATCAATTTCATGGTCTGCTGATTTGATAACATGTTGTAATGTACCATGAATAGATTCAAGCATACCTTTTACATTCAATGATTTCATTGCAGTTACCAATGCCGATTTACCATGTTCTTTGAAATTTATGACTGCTTTATCTACTGTTGAAATAACATGCTCTTTCAACTTTACTAAAGTACCTTTTGCTACTTCCACTTTATTTGTAACTTTATCCACAGCACGTAACGCTGTAGCTCTTAAAGTTTTATCTTGAATGACATTCAACTCTTGCCGTACATTCTTTAATTCATCAAGCACATTGGTAAATTGGAAATCCATTTGATCAATATAACCTGCTAGAAATTCTACTTCTTGTTTTTGTTCTTTCATTCCATTTTCTTCTAATAGTTGAAGAAATTTTTTCATATTATTTTGTTCTAATAACGTTTGTCTATCTTCCATTGTTCAAGACTCCTTTCTTTATTTACGATCTTTTGGTTTTGTTGTCATCAGTTGATATAATCGTGTGTCGGATGGAAAGCGATTGATAAATGGAACCAAAGAACTACCATACTTTATTAAGCCACACCCTTCATCTACATTAGTTATAAAGGACATTTGTTCTTTTGAAATATTCAACATTTTAGCAAGTCTTTGACTATCTCGTGTTGCTTGATTCAGCATTACAATGAACTCGCTATTGCTTAGCATCGTACTAGCCATAACAGAATCTAATAAATACTCCACATTCTGCGTAATTCCAGTTGGATAACCATCACGTTTTCTAAACTGACGCCAAGCACTATTAAAGAAGGATGCAGAATATTCATTCTCAAATACCACATGAAATTCATCAATAAAAACATGTGTACGAATCCCTTTTTTCCAGTTCTCAGTTACTCTATTTAACATTGCATCGGTTATAACGAGTAAGCCCATTGTCTTTAATTGCTTTCCTAAATCCATAATGTCGTAGACAATCATACGATTTGCTACATCGACATTGGTCTTATGGGAAAATGCATTCAATGTTCCATCCGTAAATAACTCCAATTTAAGAGATAGATCCTTTGCCTCCTTCTCACTTTGCTGTGATAATTTTTCACGTAATACTGCAAGTGTAGGTAATTTCCCACCTAGTTGATGTTCTTCATAGACAAGTGAAACACAACGATCAATGATAGATTTCTCTTTCGGACCAATTCCTTTATTATCTAACTGCTCAAATAATGAAAGAACAAATTCCGATTTATCAATGACTGGGTTCTTTCCTTCGCCATAATCTTGAACCATATCCATCGCATTGATATGGTCTTCAGAACCCGCCGCAATATGAATAACCTCTCCACCTAGTGCCTTAACAAGAGCACTATATTCATTCTCTGGATCGCAGACTAAAATATGGTCTTTCGTAGATAAGGCAAGAAATGCAATCAATTCTTTTGCACTAAATGATTTTCCTGCTCCTGGTACACCTAGCAAGAAAGCAGATTGATTCAATAAGTTTTCTTTGTTTACCATAATGAGATTGTGAGAAATTGCATTTTCGCCATAATAAATACCATCTTTATCCATGATTTCTTGTACACGAAATGGATTAAGGACTGCTAAGCTTTCTGTTGTTAATGTTCGAAGTGCATGTATTTTTCGCAATCCAATTGGCAAAACCGTATTTAA
>NZ_JAVXGL010000117.1:0-4509 GCF_036657415.1 Anaerorhabdus sp.
TTCAGATCCTTATTGGGGTGAAAAGGCTGCCCAGTTTTATATGCAAATCGATGCGGCTTTTGGTTATAAAGATAATAACTCAATGGCAATTGGTATCAAAACAAGTATTGATGATGTAAAGGTATATCAATATGATAGTACTTCATCAGCTATTCTTTACTCTACTGGTAAACAACCAGATTTTGCATTTGTAATTTTAGATGCATTTTCAAACAGTGAAGGTGATTGGTATAAAGTTCAATCAGAAGCTACCTTAAATGAAGAATCAAAAGTTGATATGGTTTACTACTATAATTATCTTGATAATGTAGGATATATTAAACAAAGTGATGTTCAACTTGTTATGAATCCTGAAAAAATGGGTACCAAAGAAATGATTAAAGTTTCCTTTGATGCGAATGGTGGGAACTTTCAAGATGAATCAGTTTTAATTAATTATTTGATTGAAGTAGGGCGTACACCAGTTATTGAAAATCCTAAAAAAGATAAAGCGATTTTTGTAGGGTGGGATAAAGAAATAACGGCAGCAAATGAGGAAATAACCTACGTTGCTCAATATGAACCAGTAGATTCGATTGAAATGGGAGAATATCCTGTTCAACTTATTGAATGGAATGATCGAATTAATATTGATGGAGGAACAATCGTTATAAACTATGCGAATGGTAAGCAGGAAACTGTGCCATTAACTACTTCCATGATTTCTGGATATGATTTGAAAACTGAAGGTGAACAAGAGGTTTTAGTTTCTTATGCTGGAAATACAACATCTTACAAAATCACGGTGGATAAAGAATTAGATACCGTTAGACAAGAACTTAAGGCAGAGATATCTGCGATTTTGGATGAAATGTCTAATTTGGAAACATTGACTGAGGAACAAGCAAAACGTGTTTTAGACTTAAAGGTTAAGATGGATAATTACATGGTTCCATATTTAACACAGCCTCAGTTACGTGCACTTGATAAATTAATTTATATGGCAATTGATCATCGCATTAATTATGTAATTTATGAAAATGATTTGGATGCCTCAGTTTCTGGATTATCACTTTCAATTGATTTAGGTGATTCTTTAGAAAATAAAATTTTACCTGATACAATTAAATTAGTTGTGAAGAATAGTATCAATAAAGAACATGAAGCAGCAATGAAATTACTTGCGGAAGGTAATAGCTTAACATTTGTAGATTCATTTAAAATTCAAACGCAAAAGAATTTGAATGACTTTGAATTAAATACACCAGTTTTAATTTCGATAAAAAAACCAGAAGGATCATCAAATAATCAACTGTTCACAGTGTTGTTATATGAAGATGGTGAAATTATTAAATGTTATACCAAACAAACGAATAACTATATTCAATTTATGACACCAGCGATTGGTGAATTCATGATATTATCAAGAAATACTACAAATGATTATACAATTGATGATGTTGTTGAAACTGTTCGTGTGGATAATAGTGATCCAGATATTCCTGCTTTGATTGCTGCTGGATTATTCGTAGCGACAATTGTTTTACTTATCGTTATTGCAATAGATGCATTATTAAGAAAGAGGAAGAGGAAGAAACTACGTGATCAACAAGAAAATACCATTGAAGATGATCCACTACAATCAAGTGCAAGTGAACCAAGACCTCATAATGAGCATCGCTCAGAGAGGGATAATCATTCCAATCAAAGTAATGATTAATGATGAGGGAATCTATTGTGTAGATGGGCACAAGCGATGTAGTGCTTGTCAAATACTTGAAGAAACAGAAAACCGAGAAATCGAAGTGAATTGTATGATTACCAATGATTTTTCAAAATCAGGCTCAACATATTGGGGAGCGCGTAATCATCATTAAGGAGAAAATATGGAACGACTACAAAAAATTATTGCAGCAAGTGGATTAACTTCGCGAAGAAAAGCGGAAGATTTAATTGTGCAAGGAAGAGTAAAAGTTGATGGAGAAGTTATCACGCAACTAGGGTATCAAGCTAGAAAAGGTGCGCGTATTGAAGTTGACGGGAAACCAATTATTAAAGAAAACAAAGTTTACTATGTTATGAATAAACCAAAGAATACGTTATGTACTTTAAAAGATGAACATGGACGTGATACTGTTTTAGATTATATAAGTTCAGAAGAAAGAGTATTTCCAGTAGGACGATTAGACTTTGATACAACAGGGGTATTAATTTTAACGAATGATGGTGAATTTGCGAATGATATTATTCATCCAAGTAATCATTTGGATAAAATGTATGAAGTATCAATCAAAGGAATTCTTACAGGTGAACAACTTAAAAATTTAGAAAAAGGTGTTCAACTTGAAGATGGAATTACATTACCTGCTAGGGTGAATGTGATTAATAAAAACAATGAAAAAGGTTCCATGCTTATTGAATTAACAATTCAAGAAGGCAGAAACCGTCAAGTTAAACGTATGATTGAATACTTTGGATTTGAAGTTAAACGACTACATCGTAAACGTCTAGGATATCTTGAAGTTAAAGATTTAAGACCAGGTGAAGTAAGATTGTTGAAACCATTTGAAGTTAAGCAATTAAGACAACTTGCAAAAGAAGGTCGATAATTATTTCAATAGTGAATCTATTAATGATTCATCTGGATCGATATAAATTGTTTTATATGTAGATAGAGATACCATACCAGGTTTAGCACCTGGTATTTTTTTTAGGGTTTTAATTTGAGCGTAATTGACAGGAACACTACTTGAATCACGACCTTTAGAATAATAGGCTGCAATTTGTGCTGCACTACGTATTGTGTCTTCGTCTAATTCTTGGCTGTGCACAACTACATGAGAGCCATGAAAATCTTTTGTATGAAACCACATATCATTTTTATTAGCAAGTTTAAACGTGAGTGCTTCATTTTGAAGATTATTTTTACCGAAACTAATTTGAATGCCGTTAGGTAATGTGATTTTAGAAACCTTAGGAAGTGTTTCTTTCTTTTTGGCTTTTCTAATTTTGGAAACTTTCTTTTTTAAATAACCAAGTTCGACAAGTTCTTGTTGGATTTCTTTGGCATCATCAAAGTTACTTAAATCAAGTTGTTGTTGGATACCATCAAAATAATTAATTTCATTTTGACATATTTCAATTTGTTCAAGAATATAGACTTGACCTTTTTTTGCTTTGTTATATTTTTGAAAACATTTTTTTGCGTTACTTTTAATATCGAGTTTTGGATCGAGTGGAATGGTTATTAAGCTACCATCTTCAAATGAAGGGAGTTGTAAACTAGTTTCACCTTTTGTAGTGACATGCTGATTAGCGTATAGTAAGTCACCATATTCACGCCATTTATCACAATCAAGTGATTCTTCATAAGAAGCTTGTAGCTTAGGTAACTTTTGCTTTTGGTGTTTTAATTCGTGATTTACAAAACGGTAAATATCACCAGCTAGGTCTTTGATGCGATCTTGTTCTTCTTTATGGAAATATACAATATCAAGACCTTCAAGAAGTGGATAGGATTTAGAAGGGCTTTGAATGTGTGTCAATGGTATACAGTGGAAGACAGCTTCATTATTTAAGTTAGATATATAAAGTGTATTCGAGTTTTCTATTTCTTTCATGATTGAAGTAAAAGATTCATTGTTGTGTAGACGATATTCAACTTCTTTACTTAGGAATGGTGAAAAACCATGGAATTGTTTAGTGAGTGTTAATGCGGGATTATAAGTGGTTGCATGAAACGGATCTATTTTGTCAGGTTGTACTTCGGTTTCTTTGAAGATTGCGCCTGGTTGAATGGTACGACGATTATTTTCAAAAGGAGGAATACGTTTTAAAGCATCCATAATTTTTCCGTTCGAGTCAACAAAGATGAGATTAGCGTATTTGCCCATCAATTCAATATAAAGGTATCGAATTACCTTATCACCAATTTCATTGCGCATATGGCACTCTAAACGCACGTAGCGGTCTAATCCTCCTTGCTCAATGGATTGTATCGTAGCAGATTCTAAATGTTTTCTTAAAAGCATTACAAAAGAAGAAGGTTCCTCAGGAGTTGGATAACTTCTCTCTGTTAAGTTAAGTCTGTTATAAATCGTGTGACAAGAAACAATAAGATTTTTTCTTGTAGTTTGAGTCTTTAATTGAAAAAGAATTTCTGAATTAGACACTTGATAAATTTTATTAATACGTGCAGGGAATTCAGGTTTTATCTTTTGAACAATTTTATGGAGCAAAATACCATCTAATGCCATGGGTAAAGTTCCTCATTTCGTTGTATTCAAATTGACAGTTAATCTGTTAGTTTGTACAATCATTATATACAATCAAGGAGGATAGTGAAAGTGAAAAGAGGTTTATTAATTGTTTTAAGTGGTCCAAGCGGTGTAGGTAAAGGAACTGTCTTAAAGGAGTTCATTGACGATCCTTCTTTGAAACTGGCATATTCAGTTTCGATGACAACAAGAGAAAAAAGACCGGGCGAAGTTGATGGTGTAAATTATAATTTCGTTTCAAGAGATGAATTTG
>NZ_JAVXGL010000118.1:0-4470 GCF_036657415.1 Anaerorhabdus sp.
CACTAGGTATGGTATTAACTGGAGGAGCACTTATTCCAGCAGTTTATGCAGAAAGAACAAGAATGGCAGCTGCTTCAGGAGAAGCTATTGTCAATCTAGTAAATAAGGGCATTACAAGTCGTGACATTATAAATGAAAAATCACTTGAGAATGCAATTCGTGTATTGAATGCAACAGGTGGTTCAACCAATGGTGTATTACATCTTCTAGCCATCGCTAGAGAGTTAGGAATAAGTAGCACAGTGATGTTAGATAAATTCAAAAAAATTGGTGAATCGACACCGCTTGTTGCCAAAGTAAATCCAGCATCAAAATACAACATGGAAGATTTCTATCATGCAGGTGGTATTCCACAAGTAATGAGAGAAATTGAAGAAAAATTAAATGTTGAAGTTATGACTGTCTCTTCAAATACATTAGCAGAAGAACTAAATAAAAAAACATATGGAAAAATTAATCGTGAAGTTATTAAAACGATAGATGAACCATTCTCAACATTTGGTGGTATTGCGATTGTGGAAGGTAATTTAGCTCCTAATGGAGGAATCACAAAACCTTCAGCAATAAAAAAAGAAATGCATCTTTTTAAAGGAGTTGCGAAATGTTTCAATTCAGAAGAAGAAGCAGAAGAAGCAATCTTAGCTAAAGAAATCCAACCTAATGATGTGCTTGTTATTCGTTATGAAGGACCAAAGGGTGGACCGGGAATGCGTGAGATGTACAAAGCCATGAAGTATCTCTATGGACTTGGTTTAGCGGAGTCAACAGCAATCATTACTGATGGACGATTCTCTGGAACAAACAATGGATGTTTTGTTGGACATATTTCACCAGAAGCAAGTGAATGCGGACCTATTGCTTTGGTTGAAGATGGTGATGAAATTACAATTAATATTCCATGTGGAGAAATCACACTTCATGTCGATGATGAAACATTAAGCCAAAGAAAACAAAAATGGGTAAAACCAAAAAAAGAAATTCCATCAGGAATATTAAGGCTATATGCAAAATTAGCAAGTTCAGCAAATGAAGGAGCATCGATGGTAATCGATGAGGAGGAATAGAGTTGAAACACAGCGGTAAAGTAATAGGCATTACTGGTGCTGGTTCAGTTCAAGGAATTGGTTTTGCGATTGCAAAGAAATTATTACAAGAAGGTGCAGAAGTATTTATCTGTGACTTGAATGAACAAGCACTTATACAAGTAAAAGAAGAATTAAGCAAGTTTGGAAATGTTCAAACATTTGCCCTTGATGTCAGCAATGAAGATCAAGTAAATACAATGTTTCAAAAAGTGATGAATCAGTATGGTAAATGTGATGTCTTTATCAACAATGCGGGAATATATCCACAAGCATTCTTAAAAGATATGAGCACAAAAGATTTTGAAAAAACAATTTCAGTTAATCTTAAATCAGTATTCATATGTAGTAAGGCAGCTTTCAATTGTATGAAAGATGCAGGTGGTGTACTCATACAAGCAGCATCTTATGCAGCTTTAATACCATCTGCTGGTTCAGGTGCTTATGCAGCAAGTAAAGCAGCAGTAGTTAGTTTAACAAAAACAATGGCAGCTGAATTTGCTCCGTATGGAATTCGTGTTAATGGATTCATACCAGGAGTTATTGCGACAGGTATGACACAAGGTGTAATTAATGAAAAGAGTGATGAACTTAATCAAGCGATTGCTCTTCATCGTTTAGGAGAACCAGAAGATGTAGCAAAAGCAGTAAGTTTTCTTGCATCGGGTGAATCATCTTACATGACAGGAACATTTATTGAAGTCAGTGGCGGGAAATTGTGTGTACAAAATCCGCATGCACCATGGGTAAAAAAAGGAGCATAGAATGGAACAATTAAATATAAATATTGACTCGCTTCGTTCAATGCATCGCTTTGGTGATTGCCTTGAAGAAGCAATCAAAAAAATTGAGAGTAATACATGTGACTTTGAAGTAAAACGTGATGCAAGAGATTGCATTGGAAGACACTGGTATGGATTACGTGTAAAAGTTACTGATAAAAAAGTGGGTACAGGATTTTATCTTCATATTGGATTAATCTATTTCCCAACAACAAGAAAAGGTTTAATGGTTGAGCTGGATGAACAAAATAATCAAAATGTTTATTCAACAGTTGTGCAAAATATTCAAGCAAGAAAAGAATTTGAAATTAATCGTGATGAAAAAGAATACTTTAAATTATTTATGCCAGATCAAACATTTGAAACAATGCTAACACAATCTAAGAATGAACAAATACAAACTCTCAAAGAGTATGTACAAAATTGTGCAGAAGCAATTGTTGAGGCAGAAAGTAATGAAGGATTTTCATTCAAGATTGAGAATTTAGATAATTCAAGAAATTTAATTAATGCATTTGATACAGCTTTAAATGAAGTAAATAGTCAGCATAGTAAGGTTGTAGTGAACTACAAAGATAAAGATAACTTTGGACAATATGCAGCAGGCTTCCGTTATTATCTAAGTGATCATGATGAGAAAGAAACATATTATGCTTACTTTGGAGCAATTTATAGCTATAAGAAAAATCCAGCAGGAATCTTCGCTGAAATTGATTGGTTTTCAAATCAAAGTAATTTCGATAAAGTCTATAAGAATTTAGAGCAATCAGATAAATTTAGTTACTCAAACAATGAACCAAAATTCATCAAATTATTTATGAAAAATGAAGATGTAGAAAAGTTTAATCAATCTTCGTATGAACAACAAATGGAACAACTTAAAGAATTCTTAAAAGAATGTAATGATGCGATGGTACTCGCTGGATTGAAAGGATAGAATATGGAAAGAAAAAAAATAGTTTTAATTGGTGCAGGTAGTGCGGTATTTACAAAAGGTCTTATTGCAGACTTTATTGAATCAGGATTTGGAAAATGGGAAATTGCATTATGTGATATCAATGGTCAAATCTTAGATGGTATTACAAAGTTAGCGAAAAAGATGGTTGAACAAAAAAATGCAGATATCATAATTTCTTCATCAACAGATCGTACAGAATTATTGCCGGGTGCAGATTTCGTTGTTACAACGATTGCAGTAGGTGGACGTAGAGCGTGGGAACGTGATGTTCAAATTCCACGTAAATATGGAATCTACCAACCAGTAGGGGATTCAATTATGCCAGGAGGAATTTCAAGAGCACAACGTATGATTCCAGTGATGATTGAAATTGCGAAAGATGTAGAAAAGTATTGTCCAGATGCATACTTCTTCAACTATTCAAATCCAATGACAGCAATTGTTACAGCTGTAAGACGTGCAACAAATGTCAAAATTATTGGATTATGCCATGGAGTTATCTATGGAGAAAAATACTTAGCTAAAATGTTAGGTGTTGATGTAAAACGTTTAAAAACAGTTGGATGTGGATTGAACCATTTAACTTGGTTATATGATATTCGTGTCGATGGAAAAGATGTTCGTCAAGAATTATTGGATATTGTAGCAAAACAAAAAGAAGAAAATGAAAAGAATCCACATGTACGTAATTTCTTTAATCCATTACTAGAAGATAAAGAAATTCCAAATCATATGGATAATCCACTTTCTTGGGAATTGTTTGAAAGATATTTAGGATTACCAGCCGTTGTGGATCGTCATGCGGTAGAATTCTTCCCAGAAAGATTTCCACATGGAGAATACTATGGACACCAATTAGGTATTGATGCATTCCCAATCGAAGAAGTTATTGCACGCGGAGAAACAACATACAACAATATGTTAAATCAAGGCGAAGGTGACGAAGAAGTTGAAGCAGACTTATTCAAACGTGCAGATGGTGAACATGAACAATTAGTTGAAATGATTAAATCATTAATTTTAGATGAAAGAAAAATCTTCTCTGTGAATATTCCAAATGATGGTGCAGTAAAAGGAATCGCAGATGATGCTGTATTAGAAATTCCAGGGGTTGCGACTGGTTTAGGATTCTGTTCAATGACATGTAATGGATTTGAAGGGCCGATGAAAGATATTATTATCAAACGCTTAACTTCTGTAGATTTAACAGTTGAAGCAGCACTTAAAGGTGATAAAAAACTTTGGGCAGATGCAATGATGCTTGATGGGGCGGTAACTGATTACAAAGTAGCAGAACAATTAGTAGAAGATTTTATTGAAGAACATAAAGATTATTTACCACAATACAAATAGGAGGAGAAACTGTGAATAAAAAAGTATTAATTGTCTCTTTCTCTTTCGAACAAGAACAAGAAGCATTTGACACATTAGTGAATGCAGGTCTTGAACCAATTCTCTTAGCAGAAAAAGATCGAAAAGGATTTGATGAAGAAAAATTGATTGGCTATGTTCAATCATTAGCAGAAAAACCAAGCGGCATCATTATGGGTGCAGATATTGATTTAGGAAAGAAATTCGTTGAAGCATATCCTGAATTAAAGTACATTTCATTGAACTGTGCAGGCAGTGATCATCTTGATTTAAAAGC
>NZ_JAVXGL010000119.1:0-4447 GCF_036657415.1 Anaerorhabdus sp.
TCCACTTACCAATCTTTTTTGTCATAACATCTTTCATAGCTATTTCATTCTTCAATCGTTCTCGTTCTTGTTTTGTCATATCCAAATCACCATCATTTCTTACATTGATTTTAACATACATCGGGTTTAAAATTCAATATAAAGTAAACATCCCCACTTGGGAGGTAGGGATGTTCTTTATAACATTTAATTAATCTAAGACTAGTAAGCTAATCCTGGGTTGAAGAATCCAACTAATACTCCAACGATAGCAATTACAATCATTAGACCCATAACTTTGATAGGTGTAACATTCTTTTTGGCCATTAACCACCAGCAGAATAATACAAATAACATTGTTAAGATTTTAGGGAATGCTCCATCTAATGAAGCTTGTAATAATACATCTTTAGTAGTATCGAATTTTTCAGTTACAATATCAACACCATTTTTAGCAAGAACCATTTTTTCACCAGTAGCTCCAGCAGTAGTTAATACTAAAGCAGTACTAATGTTAACCCATGAAGCAGCCATCGCACCAACGATAACTTGTCCCATGATAATTACAGATTCACGAAGGGCAGTTGCTTGTTCACCAACAATAACTTCAACAGCTGAACCTCCTAATTCATAACCTTTGTTATAGATAAATTTTTGGAACCAAATACTTGTTACATTCCATACAACGATATAGAATAGTGGTCCAATAATAGATCCACCTTCAGCAAGACCTAAAGCGATACCTAATAATACTGGAATATAAGTACCAACGATAAGTGAGTCACCAATACCAGCTAATGGTCCCATTAATCCAGCACGGATACCATTAATCATTTCATCATCAATTTCTGAGTTTCCATTTGCACGTGCTTCTTCAAGACCTGCAGTAATACCAACAACGATTGAACCAATTTGAGGCTCAGTATTGAAGAATGGATAGTAAGTAGTTAACTTTTCAGCTTGTTCATCTTTTGTGTCGTATAATTCCTGAATAATAGGCAACATTGACCACATGTAACCAAATGTTTGCATATGTTCATGAGAGAAACATGTTAAGTTTCCATAGAACCAACGCCAGAATGAACTATTTAATGTTTTCTTTGTAATTTTTTTCATATTAAATGTCCTCCTCGTCGTCTATAGCAGACCCGCCTTTAGCGGCTTTCAAACTAATTAAAGTCATTTGGTAGTTAATAAATGCAAATACAGCACCTACTGCAGTTGCAGCGATTAAAGTTAATCCCATAGAAGCTGCAATTGTAAAACCAAATACGAAGAAAATCAAGTCTGTAAGTTTTGTAACTACTGATTTTAATAAGATAGCAATTCCGACAGCTGGTAATAAACTACCTAATGTAAAGATAGATTTCATGTACCATGATTCCATTGGTAATGCTTCTTTAAAGTTTGTAACTGCTCCAGCACCATAGTAAACAATTAACATTACTGGAATAAATGAAATTACTAAGTGAGAAATTAAAGGTAATACAACTTCTACTTTACCAAGAATACTAAAGTCTTTTTTGTCTAGTCTAGCCCAACCAATGTGTTGCCAGATTAAGTTCATCATTGCTGTTCCATAGAACTGTACAGTACCAACTGTACCAACTAATGCTCCAATTGAACCTGCTAATGCTTGTGCATTAGGACTTGCTAAATCTAAACCTTGTGATTTAGCTGTAACATAAGCAAGAGGAATACCAATATACGATACTGCACGTAAGTCGGCAGCTACTGTTCCTCCTGGTGTAACTAATGCAATATAAATAATCTGCATTGGGATTGCGATTGTAATACAGCCTGGGATGTCTCCCAAGATTAATCCAACAAATACGGATGCGATTAAAGGTCTGTTTAATGTATAGTTACCAATTGTGGTTCCTAAACAAGCAATAGTTGATGCCGCTAAACATGACATTAATCCAAGTAACGCCGCTTGTATCCAAGAAATTTCCATAACTTTTGTTCTCCTTTTCTTTTTTTATGTTATCTGAATTTGGATAAATACTCCCAATATTCACCAAATTAAGAGTAACTTTGGGGGTTGAATTGAATCATATTGGCATGACTTAAAGAATACCTAATTACCAGCACAGTATTCTTTTCATCTATCCGAGATTATGATTGTGTAATTCTTCCCAGTTCGTTGTATATTAATCATCATAATAATGAGTAAATACAACATTTATCTTTCTTTGTTTATTAGTATATACTAATATCCAAATTTAGATCTAAATTTTGGCCATGAGCCAATTGCTGTTTCTTGAAGTAATGCAAAGTAAACATCGTATCCAGCGTTTGTCATTGCTTCACAAGCTTCTGCTTCTTCTTTAATAAGACTTTGGTTTTGTCCTAGTTTAATTGCTCCTGGACGATCATTACAAGGTCCAACAACGATTCTTTTAACTGCACTAGGTACCACTTTATTCGTAACCAATAATTCTGCCATATCAACAGGATTTTTAGTAATTAAGAAATATTTTTTATCACTATCTAATACTGTTTGTAATTTTTCTAAAAAATGTTCTTTTGTCCAAACAAATACTTTTTTATCAGTGGATGCAACAAATGATTGTTTTAACACTGGTGTTGTTGCTGCTTTGTCGTTTACTGCAATAATTCCATCACATGGGTATTCTTTTGACCAACGTGTGATAATCTGACCGTGAATAATACGATCGTCAATTCTAACAAAACTAATCATGACCTAAGTCCTCCTTATATATCATCTTCACAGTCTTCTACAACTGCTTTGAATTCCATCAATCCTGCATGTCCTTCACTTAACAATGTTTCTTTTAAAACTTCTTTGTCATCAATATTATCTTTCATCAAGACTGCTGTAATCGCAAGAGGCATATTCATACCTGCCAATACTAATGTTTTATCCAACAAACCTCGTTCGTCTAAAACAGCTAAAGCATTTGTAAATGGAGATCCACTTAAGATATCAGCTAATAAAATAATTTCATCATCTGAAGTTAAAGGTTCTACCAACTTTTTAAAATTTGATGCAAATTCATCAGCGCTCATGCCATCCTTTAGACTTGTGCTTAATACATCATCACGATTACCAGTCATCATTTTGACTGCACTATGCAACCCAGGGGCAAATTCACCGTGACTGACCATTATCACGTATTTCATTATATCTTCCTCCTTTTTCTTATCTTGCGTATGATTAATGTAACCACTTTCATCCACGTCTTAATGATAACGTATTGCCATCATTAATTCAAGTTATTTTTTGATATTTTGTTATTTAAAGCCTTATGATTTAACGACACTATTCACATATTGTTCACATAAATGATTAATTCTTCCATATTTTATATCTTAATACCCTAGTAAAGTATGCATATATGACGAAATATGTGATACAAGTTCAGAAGTCAAAACGTGTCATAAATAGTCAAAACAAGTTATTTTGTCACGCTCACCAAAACCCTACAATTGCCTTTGATTTTGTACTTACCACAACTTGCAGGAATGAACATATTTTCGCAATAGTTTGCCTCATACTCTTCTTCATTATATTCCACAATAGCGTCATTATGCACAAATGACAAGCAATGAAAATTATAACCTTTTGTATCTAAGTTCAATTCTCCACAGATATCATATAAGGTGACCTTGAATGCATCTCCATCTTCTAATACCTTCTTTTGTTCAATTCCTTCTTGCATTGGTGTTACTACTTTTTCGCTACGTTTATTTAAGCCTACTACATCAAAGCCTTTATCCAAATGAAGTTCTCGCCCATTTCCATTCGCATCTTTTCTTCCATAATCATAGAAACGATACGTTGTATTAGAATTAGTTCCCACTTCAAGAGCTAAAATACCACCGCCTAAGGCATGTAACATCCCTGCATCAATATAGATAAAATCTCCTGCCTCCATTGGTACTTTACGTAAATATGTCTCTAAAGTTTCCTCATGAATAGCTTTTTTAATAGCTTCTTTATCATCACTCAAAGTGCCCGCAACAAGGGTTGCTCCTTTTTTTGCTTCTAAAATATACCAAGATTCGCATTTCCCTTGATCATTTTCATGTGCTTTTGCATATGCTTCATCTGGATGCACCTGAATGGATAAATCTTCTTTTGCATCTAAGTAGGCAAGTCTTAACATAGCTTCTTTAGGATGCTTTCCTAACATTTCTGTTGGCTTTAAATCGATTAATTCTCCCAGTGTTATACCCGCATATTCTTTATTCAAGATTACATTTTGGGCATGTGGATGAGCACTTATTTCCCAACAAGTACCAAATCCCTTTTCTTTAATTCCTCGTGCTTTTGTTAAAACATCATTCGCCCAAATCGTTTTATCATAAATGGGTTTTAATTTTAGTGGATACATGTCATCACCTCTATGCTCATTATAGAATAAAATATTTGATATTTCAACATAATGTTATAACATTATACTAAGCATGTTATAGGCATTTTGATACGCTCGTATTACCA
>NZ_JAVXGL010000120.1:0-4305 GCF_036657415.1 Anaerorhabdus sp.
GAATCTTGATTCCCTTTTCTTCAATATCCTCTTGCGTAAATATCATTGGATTATAATTTTCATTTTCTGGTTGGAGGATCATTTTATTTTCTTTAAAAAACACACGTTTAAGTGTTACTTCGTTGTTTTCAAGTAATACTACTGCAATCTCACCGTTTTCTACAGAATCTTGGCGTCTTATACATACACAATCGCCCTCTATAATTCGTACATTCTTCATTGAATCACCAATAACATTCAAATAGAAGTATTCTTTTAACGCTTCATTTTCTGCCACATATTCATATCCTAAAATATTTTCTTCCGCAAACAAACCTAATCCTGTTTTAACAGTACCCAAAATTGGAACTGGTTTCATTTCAATAACCTCTTTAGATAAGTTTCTATTAATCATATCTTCTAGTGGAATCGAAAAGAATGATGCAATCTTTTGAATGATTGGCATCGGTGGAATTGATGTTCCATCCTCCCATTTTTGAATCGTTGTGAATGATTTATAGCCTAAAAAACGTGCAAGTTCATCTTGTGAAGTTTTGTTTATTTTTCGAAGCGTTCTTAAATTTTCTCTAAAGTTCATATTATCACCATCTTTATTTTATCTATCTTTTCTATGAAATTCAATTCTTATTTGAAAAAAATTCAAGTTTCACTTGAACTTGATTATTTTTCAAGTAAAATAGAGATGGGTGATTTCCATGAGTCGAATTATACTTCATTCTGATTTAAATTGTTTTTATGCTTCTGTTGAAATGCTTTATCACCCTGAGTATCGTCATGTTCCACTTGCGGTATGTGGTGATATTGAAGAAAGACACGGTATTATTTTGACCAAAAATAAGTACGCTAAAATTAAAGGTGTTAAAACCGGTGAACCCATTTGGCAAGCTAAGCAAAAATGTCCAAATCTTATTTGTATTAAAGCAAACTTCCCACTATACCTTCGCTATGCTAAAAGTGTTCAAAAAATATACGAACGCTACAGTAATCGCGTTGAATCTTTTGGAATTGATGAATCTTGGATTGATATCAGCGATTGTCATTACCTTTATAAATCTGTCGAAGAACTTGCGGTAGAGATTAAAGAAACTATCAAGTTTGAACTTGGATTAACTGTATCCATTGGTATCAGTTACAACAAGGTGTATGCAAAACTTGCTTCTGATTTAGCTGACATTGATGATTTTTGTACATTATATCCAAACGAAAAAGAAAAAAAGGTTTTCCCTTTGCCGGTTTCACAGCTTTTGTTTGTTGGACGTTCTAATGAAAAGAAATTAAAAATGTATGGTATTTATACAATTGGTGAATTATCCACCACTCCACTAGAACAACTAAAACGGATTTTTGGAAAAGTTGGTGAAATACTTTATAGTTTTGCTAATGGTATTGAAACAAGTGAAGTTGCAATCACAAATACTCTGTCACCAATGAAATCAATTGGTAATAGTACAACTTGCCCAAAAGACTTAACCACTTTAGAGGAAGTTAAGATTGTATTTATTATTCTAATAGAAAGTGTTTGTGCACGAATACGTGAACAAGGCTTGTATGGAAAAACTGTGACTATCTCTATTCGGAATTCTTCACTTCATACAATTACTCGTCAAATGACATTACCTCTTCAATCCGACTGTACCGATTATGTCTTGGAATATGCATTACTTCTATTTGAAAAAAATTATAGTTTTCATAAGTCCATTCGTGGTCTTGGTGTTCGTTTATCAAATTTCACAGAAAACCCGCCTATTCAACAAAGCTCTTTTTTTGAAAAAAATAAAGATTGTTCAATGAAACAACTAGAAGTAGCTATTGATGAAATACGTAATCGTTTTGGTCACTATGCTGTTCAACGTGGATGTGTACTTCAAGATAATGATTTAAATCGTCTTGATCCAAAGTCGGATCATGTTATCTTTCCAGAAAGTTATTTTAAGTAAGGAGAATTTTTATGAAACAATGCTATGTTAAAGTTATTTGTGAACATGATACAAACGGTCAAATTCTTCCCCTTTATGTTGTGTGGGATAATGGTATAAAATACAAGATTGATCGCGTCCTACAATGTTGTCCTGCTGCATCATTAAAATCAGGGGGATCTGGAATGCGTTATACTTGCTTATTCGACCAAGAATGTCGATACTTATTTCATGATCATGATAAATGGTTTATTGAGAAGAGGTGATTATAGTGTGTGGTCGTTATTTATTTTCAAATACTGATAATACATTTATAAACAATATTAAGAAATATTATCAAAATCAACTTCCTTTTGAAGTTTTTCAACAAATTCATTTTGATGAAATACGTCCCACAGATAAGACTGTTGTATTTCTTAATGACGAAAACAATAAATTAATTCCTCAAGTAATGTCTTGGGGATTAACAATAAATAAAAAACGTGTCATTAATTTACGAAATGAGAATGGCATTGCTCGTCACTATAAACCATGCCTTGTCATTGCATCAGGATATTATGAATGGGATCAAGATACAAAACAACGATATTTATTTTCTACATCAAATCATCTCATTATTATGGCAGCTTGCTACAACAATAAAAATGAATTCGCCATCATCACTGAAGAGGCAAATCCAACATTGTCAAAAATTCATAATCGTGTTCCATTGACCATAAAAAAAGATGAAATCACATCTTACTTCCAAGGTGAAATCATTCATTCTAATCAATTTTCAATAAAAATAGATTAAGCGGATATTCCGCTTTTTATTTTGCTAACTCTAAAACAATTTCAAACGCCTTAATTCTGCGTATTGCTAAAGTATGTTGTGAAGTTCCATTACTGAATTTATATAGCATATCTTCAATTTGTTTTTTTATTGGTGGTAGAATACGTTTCAAATTTTCTAAATCCGTTTTTGTTACTTCTACAATTGGTTTTTCATCCAATGCAATCATTAATAATGAATCAGCGGTATAGAAGACATGTAAGCGTTCTTCTACCCTTTTAATTTGTGCTGGTTTAGAAGATTCTTTTATAGAAAGTGTCTGAATCACTTTTTCGCTCTTTCGGATGGTAGATTGTATTGCGTTTTGAGCCATTTTTAATTCTTCTTTCGAAAATTGATTCATCTTAACCTCCTCAAATTAGAATATTATTTAATTTCTATTTTTCCTCAAATAAATATTGGAAGAAACTTTCTGGATTATTAAGGAATTGCTTTGTCAACATTACATGTTCACAATCACTATATTCTATAGCCTCAATACCCTCTTCCGTAATTTGATAGATACGTGCATTTGGATATGATAATAAGATTGGTGAATGCGTTGAAATGATAAATTGCGAATTATTTTTAACTAGCATATGCATTTCAGCTAGTAAAGTTAATTGTCTTGATGGTGATAAAGCAGCTTCTTGTTCATCTAATATGTATAAACCATTACCCCAAAATCGATTTTGTACAAGGGATAGAAAACTTTCACCGTGAGATTGATTATGCAATGAAACATCACCAAAACTAGTGGATACTTTCGCATTAAATTCATCTTTATAATATTCATCAATTTCAGAAGCAACATTATAAAAACTTTCTGCTCGCAAGAAAAAAACCATCTTTTTCATAAGCACCTTTAGAAAGAGTAATGTATTGATGTAAATTAGATGTTGTATCTCTTGTTTCAAAATTAAAATTCTTTGATCCACCTTCAGGATTAAAACCAGCATTAATTGCAATTGCTTCAATCAGTGTTGATTTGCCTACTCCATTTTCACCCACTAAAAAAATGACATCGTGATTTAAATTTAAATCATTGCCTTGCATTAAATTTTGAATAACTGGCAAATCTTTAATATAGGAATCTTCATTAATTTCATTTAAACGTAGACTTTCAATATAGTGTCTATCCATAAACATTACCACCTATTTATTTTTAAAATATAAACTTCTCCATAATTGTTTACCATTCATACGACTAATAAATGAAGAATATTCATTAAAGTTTTCATCAAAAACTAAAGATTCTTTCCATATCTCAAGTTCTTCTAAACTAATTAACTCTTTTTCCCTCATTGATATGATTACCGATACAAAACGTTCATCTTCTTCATGATTAAAAATAAAATCAGAATTTGTAAATACTTTAGCGCCTAAGTTCAATATCGTTTGACAATCTTCATGCGTACACAATGAAGTTAAAACTATTTCATCTAATGCATCAGCACAATGTGCTATTGCATGAATCCACCCAAATTTTTCATTATATCCACGATAATCTTTTTCACTTTCGAAATACTTAAAAACTAGATTTTTTGTCCTTACGAATTCATCTTCACTCATAAATGG
>NZ_JAVXGL010000121.1:0-4300 GCF_036657415.1 Anaerorhabdus sp.
GCTATTTTTGGGGTAAATCTTCGTTATCGTTTTCCTTTAATTGCAGGATGTTTGGGAGGTGCTGTTGCAGGTGTATATGTTTATTTTACACATCTAGTTTCATTAGGATTTGGTACAACTGCAGTACCTGGTATTGCAATTGTTGATCCAAGTAACAATGGTTATGTGAATTATATAATTGCCCATTTAATCGGATTAAGTGTAGCTTTTATTTTAACGATTGTATTTGGAAAAATGACAAATAAAAAAATAGATAACCAAGAAATAGTCTATCCTACAAAAGGTGATGTTAAAGGAATTGAAGAATGCAGTGATGAGACATTTGCATCTAAATCATTGGGTGAAGGAATTGTCATTGATACTCAAGATGGAATTATTGTTTCACCATGTAAAGCTACTGTTGAATTTATCTTTCCAACAAAACATGCAATTGGATTGCGATTGGAAAATGGAGCTGCTTTATTAATTCATTGTGGCATTAACACAGTAGAATTAAATGGTGAAGGATTTGAGACCTTTGTAAATGTAAATGATGTTGTAAAACCCAATGATAAATTAATAAAAATGGATTTAGCAACAATTAAAGAAAAAGGATATAATACACAAGTAGTTACAATAATGACAGAACTACCTGAAACAGTTACTGTTCATATTGATACAACAAATAAAACTTGGTTTAGTTTTAATTAAGGAGACTATATTATGAGCTATGATGAATATTTGAAAAATATCACAAAACGGAATGAACTAAAAAAGCTAGTTGAACAAGATCCGTATCGTTTAAGTTATCACTTAATGGCACCAACAGGCTGGCTAAATGATCCAAATGGACTGTGTCAATTCAAGGATGTTCATCATATCTATTTTCAATATACTCCCTTTAGTGCAACTTGGGGATTGAAAATATGGGGGCACTATACAACAAAAGATTTTATTCACTATAATGAAGAACTTCCATTTATCTTTCCAGATAATCAATATGATAAAGATGGTGTTTACAGTGGTAGTGCATTTATCAAAGATGATGAAATCCATTATTTTTATACTGGGAATGTGAAACACATTGATAAAGAATATAATTATATTAGTGATGGTAGAGAACAAAATACAATGCATATTGTTTCTAAAGATGGATACCATTTTGATAATAAAAAAATTGTATTTACAAATGATAATTATCCTAGCGATTGTTCGAAACATGTTCGTGATCCTAAAATATATGAGAAAAATGGAAACTACTATATGGTATTGGGGGCAAGAACATTAGCTGATAAAGGGTGTGTATTGATGTATAAATCAACAGATCTAGTTGACTGGGAATATCATATGAGAATTGATTCGAATATGAACTATGGTTACATGTGGGAGTGTCCTGATTTATTTGATTGCGAAGGTGAAACATTTCTACTTGTATGTCCACAGGGAATGGCACAAGATGGGTATAAATATCAAAATATCTATCAATGTGGATATTTTAAATTAGACTTAGATTTAGAAAACAAGCGTTGTACATGTGGACCATTCATAGAGCTAGATTATGGTTTTGATATCTATGCTTCGCAAACATATCAAGATGAAAGTGGCAGACGCATTTTATTAAGCTGGATGGGAATACCAGATGCTGATTATGATAATGATTGTACCGTTGAAAAGGGTTGGCAACATGCATTAACACTACCTAAACAATTAACGGTTGAAGATGGTAAACTATATCAAAAAACCTTAGATGAATTAAAGCAATTACGCTGCAATTCAATTAAAACAGAGTTGCAAAATGAAACTATAGAAATCACAAACGCAAGTGAAATATTCATTGAGGGATGTACTGATGAAATTGCTATTCTATTGAATAATGAGATAGAATTAAAATATCATAATCAGCTTTTTACGCTTAATCTTGAAAAAGTTGGCCGCGGTAGAAAACAACGCTATGTTGAAATACCAAAGATTAAAAACATGCACTTATTTATGGACCATTCATCACTTGAAATTTTTATAAATGATGGTGAGTTTGTACTCACAAGTCGTTTCTATGGAAAAGAGAAATCAAATATCCTTGTAAGTGGTTATGAAAAGATGACAATCTATTCATTAAACGGGTATGAGATAAATGAATTTGACTATAATGCATCATAGAGTTTATTAAAAGATAATTTCAATCTATAATAAATAGAGATAGGTGGTTTATGATGAAAAAGAATTTGACGATAAATGATATTGCGAAACAAGCGGGAGTTGCAAAGAGCACAGTATCTCGTTATCTTAATAATGGGTACGTCAAAGAAGATACAAAAGAAAAGATAAAAAAAGTTATTGCAGAAAATAACTATGAACCCAATGCTTTTGCGCGTCTTAAAGCGAAGAACAGTCATATCATAGGAGTCATAGCCCCTTGTTTAGATTCTACTGTAACTTCAATGGTGTTGATGGCTTTGGATCAATCACTTAAAGATGCTGGGTATACATCACTAATCTTAAATACCAATCATAGTATTGATGAGGAGTTAAAAGATCTTGAGCGTCTTAGTAAGATGAATGTAGATGGAATTATTATTAATGCAACACAAGTATCACAACAACATTTACAAATTGTTAAACAAATTGATGTGCCAGTTATTTTCCTAGCACAGCGATGTGATGATGGGATTTCAATTGTGAATGAAGATTACCTTGCAGGGTATAAAGCAGGTGAAGTAACGGCACTTACTAATCATAAGGACGTTGTATGTATAAGCGTAGATGAAGAAGATGTGGCAATTGGTGTAGATCGTTTAGAAGGAATTTTAAAAGGTTTAAAAGATAACCATGTAAATAATATTGAAGTAGTACGAAGTGATTTTGGAAATGTAAAATCATACCGTGTCTTAGATGATGTATTATCAAAAAGGAAACCAGACATGATAATTTGTTCCACAACACGACAATTGTTAGCGGCATATAAATGTATTCGAGATCATGGATACAAGATTCCAGAAGATATTTCAGTGATTGCATTTGGTGGCTATGATGTTGTGGATTTATTAGAACCACTTCCTACAACGATTCAATTTAATCCTAAAGAGCTAGGAATTAAAGCGGCTAATACATTATTATCTATCATCAATAAAGAAGAAGTTGAACAATTACAATGTATACCATTTATCTTTCTAGAAGGTGCAAGTATTATAAGGAGATAGCTATGAAAAAATTATGCGGAATTGGTGAAGCATTGATTGATTTTATTCCAAATGAAAAAGGAAGACGATTAAAAGATGTAGAAAATTTTAAACAAGTTGCAGGTGGCGCTCCAGCAAATGTTTGTGGTGCAGTAGCTAAGTTGGGTGGACAATCAGTTTTTCTTACAAAACTGGGCGATGATGCCTTTGGCGATGTTATTGTCGATGAATTAAATAAGAGCAAAATTGATACACAATACATATTGCGGACAAAAGAGTATGATACATCATTGGCGTTTGTGTCATTACGCCTAGATGGTAATCGTGATTTTAAATTTTATCGTCGTACAGCTGCAGATTTACAATTTCAACCAGATGATATTGATTTAGCTGTTTTAGAGGATGTGGGTTTTATTCACTTTTGTAGCGTATCTCTTGTCGATTCACCAATGAAAAAAGCACATTTGCGCTTAATTGAACTTGCGAATGAGAAAGATATTAAAATAAGCTTTGATCCTAATTTGCGATTATCATTATGGGATGATGCAGAAGAGTTGAAAAAAACAGTTTTAGAATTTCTTCCTTATGCACATTGTATTAAAATTTCAGATGAAGAATTAGAATTCATTACAGGGTATACAAATATCAAGGATGCATTACCTTTGTTTTTCAAAGATAAGTGTGAATACTTGTTGTATACAAAAGGAAAAGATGGTGTAACTCTCTATACGAAAGATAATCGTGAAATTAGTGTGAATGGATTAGTTGTAGATGTTGTTGATACAACGGGTGCAGGAGATAGTTTTATTGGTTCATTCTTATATAAGTTATTGAATGATGATATTGAACAATTATTAAGTGTTTCAAATGAAACTTTACATGAATATCTATCCTTTGCGAATGCTTATGCAGCATTAACAACGACAAAAGAAGGTGCTCTAGCAGCAATGGCAACTAAAATAGAATTTGAAGCATTTTATACAAAATAAAAGAAGGAATAAATTTATTCCCTCAACACTTTAATTATACTACTAAAAAAAGTTAAAAAATAGACCTTTCTTTTCTGTAGAATTTACTATAATAAAGGTACAAGGAGATATTCCTTGTTAGATAGATTCTAAAGAGAGAATGAATTGATTCTCGAG
>NZ_JAVXGL010000122.1:0-4273 GCF_036657415.1 Anaerorhabdus sp.
ATAAAATGAATAAGAAGATACATAATGCAACATAGACAACAATCATTTTTTCACCAGAATTATATTTCTTAATAATTAGTTGCGCAGTATAAACAATTGCGAGAATTAAGAAAGGAATAGAAGGATAATAATGATATGCGAATACACAACGAGTTACTAATACCCAAGGTAATAATGCTGCTAAAAAGCCGACAAGAATAATGAAACCTGTTGATGATTTTGCTTTAAAGGTATGGATTGCAGTAACAACCATACTAATTACACCAGCGATACTAATAAGTGGATTATTGAAACAAGAGATTGTTTGCATAGTTCCATTTCCAAAATCTTTTAGATAATACCAAATTGGACGGATATCAAACAGCCATTGCCACCAAACACTTTGGTAAGGATGAGTAGCCTGTAATTTGGCATGATAATCATACATACCTACCGAATGCTTGATAACATTTGCAATACTCCAAGTATCGTTCTTCCATACATGAGTTGGTATGAATGAACATACATAAATGGTCGCAGGTACAAGTACAAAGAATAAACAGCACCATAAAATAATTTTTAATGCTTTTGAACGGTAATTTTTAACATATTCAAGTGATACAGAATCTGTCTTTTGTTTTAATTTAAAATACATAGTTGTATGGTAAATGAAATGTGCGAAGAATAAAACTGCTAATCCTATTGCTGCATAACATCCCGTCCATTTGATGGAACATGCGATTCCCATTGATATACCAGATGCGGCAAGATAAACAAATTGTTTTTTCAACGAGGATTTTACAAAGTCTTCCTTTATATAACAAACCATGAAGTACGTCATCAGTATAATGAAGAAAATACTGAAAGGTTCAAGTGTTCCAATCCGTGATGTTGTGATCAACATGAAATCACTAGCAAATAGAGTAGTACCAACAATGGATAAGAATCGATTGTTGAATAATTTTTTCGTTAATAGATAAAATAATGGAAGAATCATAATGCCAAATAATGCACCCATAATACGCCAACCAAAAGGATTCATACCAAAGATACTAATACCAAGTGAAATGATAGAAGTACCTAGTAAGGGGTGTACCGAAGCATACATATCTTGACCATTCACAATTTCCCATGCATTACGTGGATGGTAAATTTCATCGAAATATGTTTCATTCATATATGTTGGAGTAATTGGAATAGTATTTTGTTCATCAATAACATTTGTAGCTAAATACGGATTATCAGGATTCGAAATGGTAATGGGATTAAGCGTTAAAAAAGTATCTTCACCCGCTTTTTTTACACCAAATTCATTGAGAACCATAGTGGTATCTTGCGATACCAAAGAGATATAACGATAATTCCACTCACCAGGAATCACTTCCCAAGCCATATAACTATTCTCATAAAGAATTGCGATAATTTCCCAATTCTCGTTGTCGTTGCTTCCAAGTACTTGTAAATTGTCGAAACCAATTTGGTAGCCAGATTCTAGAGCGTTGTTATCGCCTTCTCCACCAATTGCATAGATTGCATCGAATGTAGGGTTTTCATCCATGACTTCAAATGTAATGAACTCTTTATCGTCTTGAGGTTGCCACCAAGTTGTGGGTGCTGTATGACCACCCAATTGCCATAGTGATACAACTGCATATAAACTTGTGATTAAAAGTATTGAGAAAATGTCTGATTTAAAACTTTTTTTCAATACTTTAAAACCAAGAGTAATAACTCCTGCAACAATAAAACATGTAATTAAAATGGATAATAATTGGTTATTTTTAAATAAAGCTAAACTAATTTCATTCATCATATTTTCACCTTGCTTTATTATACTTGGTTCTTACCAAAAAAACAAAGGTATGAAAATTATGTTTTCAATGAATAAGTTTTGATTTTAATAGTATTATCTAGTAAAATAGACTATGTTCTGAGGTGGAGTGAATGAGTAAAATTGGATTAGTATTAGAAGGCGGCGGAATGCGTGGTGCATATACTGCAGGTGCCCTAGCTTGGTTAGTTGACAATAATATAGAGTTTGATTACGGGGTTGGAATTTCAGCAGGTGCTATCAATTTATGTAGCTATCTTCTTAAAAGTAAAGAATATCTCCATGATATTACCGTAAAATATACTTCTGATAAGAAAAATGTGGGACTTATCCCATTGCTTAAAGAACATCGATATGTTGGGTATGATTACATGTTTGATGAATTATTAAGAGATGATGTTAAATATGACACATCACCAATAAAAGAGAAGAATTTACCAATGGAATTCGGTATTTATGATATGAATCAAGAGAAAACAATCTTTTTTAATGCGCAAGATTTAGATCCTGAGTTAAGAATGTTAAAAGCTTCTTGTTCATTGCCAATCGCTGGGAGAATAGTCGATTATAATGGTTATCGCTTTTTAGATGGAGGCATTTCTATTATGATTCCTATTGAGCGAAGTATCGAAGCTGGATGTGATAAAAACATAGTTATTATTACTAAACCAGAAGGGTATACACGTAAAGCAGCGGGTTGGTTTATGCAAAAATTGATGAATTTTAATTATCCAAAATATAAAAAGATGGTATATGATTATACCCATCGCCATGAGTCTTATAATCGACAAATGGAAATAATTGAGAAAGAAGTAAAAGAAGGAAAGTGTATTTTGATTAGACCAAGTGAAACAATTCCGGTTAAACGTTTCAGTGGTGATCCAGAAAATCTTAAGAAACTTTATGAATTAGGTTATAAAGACATGGAATCAAGAAAAGAAGAAATTCTTAAATTTATGAAAAAATAGAATGTCCGCAAGGACATTCTATTCAGTTGTTGCGGTTGGTTGAGGACTTTCAGCAGCAGGTGTTGTTTCCTCAGGTGCTGCAGTTTCTACTGGAGCATTTTTCTTTGTTTCACCATCTGTATTTTTCCATGGTGCTAAGTAGAGTAAGTAATATTCATCATAGGTTAATCCAGATGCAACTACCTTCTTTGCTAAATCTGGTCCAACATAACGATAATGCCAAGGCTCATAGGTATATCCTGTGATTTGTTCTTTACCACTAGGGTAACGTAAAATCCAGCCGTATTCTTGACAATTTTGACTTAGCCAGACGAATTCATCAGTTTCTTCAAATTTAGATAATCCACTACCATCACCAACAGCAGACATATCTACTGTTAATCCTGTTTGATGTTCAGAAAATCCAGGGCGAGCACTGAACGTATCAGCTTCTTCTATACCATCACGTGCAACATAACGATCATAAAGTGATTGTTGATGTTCATATGGACGATATGCACTAGATGCATAAAGACGAAGTCCCATATTTCTTCCCGCATCACAAAGTTGTTTCAATGCATCAGCGGCAACTGACTCAAGTTGAAGACCTTCTGAAGCGACTTGAATAGATAAATCAGTAATGCTTCCAGGTACATAAGTTGAATCAAGATAATATGTTTTATTGACCAACATATCATAGCTGCCAGCATTATAGGTAGGGTATGTAGTCTTATAAGGTTCAATATAAGTATTTGATAAACTGAAATTTGTGGCACTAATATTATCTTTATTAGCTATAGCATCTGCAATGTATGGAGCCGAATCGGTTTGAAAATCAAAAACTAATAATGGGGTAATTGCATAAAATGATAAATCATCAAAAAGTGAGAGAACTTGTTCTTTTGTATATCCATTATCGAGTAAACGATCATACAAAACAAATTCACGTTCTGCGCATTCATCCGCAACAGTATACAATTCGATGTAATCCTTATTAAGTGATTTATTTAAGATTGAGCTTGCTAGGTTTTCTGAATAATACTTATTTTTAATAATTAGATTCGTAAGTTTTTGATTTCGTATCTCAGTAATTGTAGCCTTGTCATAACCCAATTCTTTCAATTGATTGTTTTGAATTGTTTTGGGGACAGTCAATAAAGCAACAATTAAAACGACAATCGCTAAAAAACCATAAAGAACAGGTTTCTTAATTCTTCTCCGTACTCTTTTTTTGGTAGAATGTACGCCAGTAGAATTTTTTTGTGATGTTACTTTTTTAACAACTTTTTTACGTTTTGGTTGTGTCATTTTATTGCCTCCTTAAACAGTGACCAAGGATATGTACTTGGTGGATTTGAAATGAAAGTCATCTCTTCTTTTGTTACAGGATGAATCAATGTGAGTGACGTTGCCCATAATGCTATTTGCCCATTTTCTTTTGGATGAGGATTATAACGTTGATCTGCCCATAGAGGCGCTTTACGACTTGCAAATTGCACACGAATTTGATGGGAAC
>NZ_JAVXGL010000123.1:0-3980 GCF_036657415.1 Anaerorhabdus sp.
ATGGTAAAATAGTATTGTACTAAATGAAGAGGTGTTTTATGAAAGAACTAACTAAAATTGCTTTAGCTAATTCACTTAAGAAAATGTTAAGTGTTAAAACTTTAGATAATATAACTGTGACTGATATTGCTGAAGATTGCGATGTTAATCGTCAAACATTTTATTATCACTTTCAAGATATCTATGCGCTTTTAGATTGGATTTTTGTTAGCGAAACAAAAAATGCAATTCAAGCAGAAGTCAGCTATGCAAACTGGGCTATTTGCCTTGAAAATGTCTTTGCATATATGCTTGAGAATAAAAATTTCTTTATGAATGTTTATCACTCAGTCAGCCGTGAAGTTATTGAACGTTATTTATATGATATTCAAAATCATTATTTAGATATAGTTATTAGTGAACTTGATCAAGATAAAATCTTATCATTAGAAGATAAACGATTCATGGAACGTTTTATCGCTTATGCAATTGTAGGAACTATATTAGAATGGATTAAGAATGGTATGCATACTGATTATCACTTAATTACAAAACGGATTGAGAGAATTATGTCTGGGGATATTTTAAAATATATGATTTAATATACAAATATAGAACTTTGTCTAAATATTAGACACTGTTCTTTTTTTGTCTATATTCCTCATTGTTTTACCGGTCTATGATAGTTTCATAAACAAGGAGGAATTACTTATGTATTATTCAAATGGAAATTATGAAGCTTTCGCAAAACCTTTAAAACCTAAAGATGTCGATTTAAAATCTGCCTATTTTGTAGGAAGTGGACTTGCATCTTTAGCAGGAGCTTGTTTTTTAATTCGTGATGGTCAAATGAAAGGACAAAACATTCATATCTTTGAAGAACTCAACATCGCAGGTGGTGCTTGTGATGGTATTAATGACCCAAATAAAGGATTTATCATTCGTGGTGGAAGAGAAATGGAAGATCATTTTGAGTGTTTATGGGATTTATTCCGTTCCATTCCTTCTCTTGAGATACCCGATGCATCTGTTCTAGATGAATTTTATTGGCTCAATAAAAAAGATCCTAATTATTCTTTATGTCGTGCTACCCTTAATCAAGGTGAAGATGCAAAAACAAACAATAAATTCAACTTATCTCAAAAAGGAGCAATGGAAATTACAAAATTATTTATGACTAAAGATGAAGATCTTTATGATAAAACAATTGATGATGTATTTGATGAAGAATTTTATAAATCAAACTTTTGGTTATATTGGCAAACTATGTTCGCTTTTGAAAAATGGCATAGTGCATTAGAAATGAAATTATATATACAACGATTCATCCATCATATTGGTGGATTACCTGATTTTTCAGCCCTAAAATTTACTAAATATAATCAATATGAATCACTTATATTACCAATGCTTAAATATTTAGAACAACATCATGTAAACTTTATCTACAATACCAAAGTAGTCGATGTAGAGTTCGAAAAAAATAACAACGAAAAACGTGCTAAACGAATTATAATTGAACAAAATCAAGCATTAAGCCAAATTGATTTATTAGATACTGATCTTGTTTTCATCACAAATGGCAGCTGTACTGAAAACTCAACACTTGGTAATGATAAACATGCTCCTTTATTGAACACACAACCTGGAGGTTGTTGGGAACTATGGAAAAAGATTGCCAAACAAGATATGTCTTTTGGACATCCAGAAAAATACTGTACAAATATTGAAAAGACCAATTGGGAATCAGCTACAATTACCCTTAATGATAATACAATAACACCATACATTGAAAAAATATGTAAACGTGATCCTCATAGTGGAAAAGTTGTGACTGGTGGTATTGTAACCGTTAAAGACTCTAGTTGGTTATGTAGTTGGACTATTAATCGCCAACCTCATTTCAAATCTCAACCTGATAATAAGATTGTTATTTGGTTCTATGGGTTATATACAAATGTTCCTGGCGATTATATTAAAAAGCCAATGAAAGAATGTACAGGTAGAGAAATCACAATGGAATGGTTATACCATCTTGGTGTTCCTACAGAACGTATTGAAGAATATGCTCAATCTGCAACTTGTATTCCATGTATGATGCCTTATATTACTGCCTTCTTTATGCCACGCACTAAAGGAGACCGACCTCTTGTTGTACCTGAAGGAGCTGTTAATTTTGCCTTTATTGGTCAATTTGCTGAAACAAAACGTGACTGTGTTTTCACTACTGAATATTCAGTGAGAACTGCAATGGAAGCTGTATATACTTTACTCGATATTGATCGTGGTGTTCCAGAAGTATTCGCTTCATGTTATGATGTTCGCTATCTTTTAGATGCAACTTCTAAAATGATGGATGGCGAGAAGATTACGGACTTAAAAATTCCAGCTGTTTTAAAACTAGTAGAAAAGAAAGCTTTCAAAAAAATACAAGGAACCATTATTGAGGAATTACTTATTCGTTATCATCTTCTCTAAAAAAATGGTTGAATAAAAAACACGTGTTTATCCTTTATTTAAAGAGGTTATCACGTGTTTTAATTTACTTGTATATTTTTTAAATTAGTCTTGTCTATGCTTCATGTGAGGGAATAATAATACCTCACGGATTGATTCATTACCTGTTAATAACATTACAAAGCGGTCGATACCAATCCCAATTCCACCTGTAGGAGGTAATCCATATTCAAGAGCTTCTACATAATCAGTATCCATTTCTGTAGCTTCATCATCACCTAATTCCTTAAGTTTTAATTGAGCTTCAAAACGTTCTCTTTGATCGATTGGATCATTTAATTCAGAGAATGCATTTGAATATTCAGTTCCATAAATCAATAATTCAAATCGATCTGTGAATCGAGGATCTTCTGGATTTTTCTTTGCTAACGGAGAAATTTCTACTGGGTGACCATATACAAATGTAGGTTGAGTAATTTTATCTTCACAAAATTCTTCAAAGAATAAATTTATAATTTGACCTACAGATTTTTGATGTCCTTGAACTTCTACATGGTGTTCTTTCGCAAGAGCTAATGCTTCTTCAAGTGTTACTTGCTTCCAAAAATCTACACCTGTAACTTCTTTTACCGCATCAACCATATGCCATCTTTTAAAAGGTGCTTTTAAAGAAACTTGGTTTCCTGCAAATTCAAAGTCTGTTTTATTAAATACTTCTAATGCAACACTTTCGAATAACCCTTCGTTAAGTTTCATCATACCTTCCATATCTGAGTATGCAACATATGCTTCAACTGTTGTAAATTCTGGATTGTGTTTTGTATCCATTCCTTCATTACGGAATAGACGTCCAATTTCATATACACCTTCAAGTCCACCAACGATTAAACGTTTTAAAGGAAGTTCAGTTGCGATACGTAAATAGAAATCCATATCCAATGTATTGTGATGTGTTACAAATGGTCTAGCTGCAGCTCCACCAAGAATAGGTTGAAGTACTGGTGTTTCAACTTCGATTAGTCCTTGTCCATCTAAATAATGTTGAATAGCACGAATAATTCTCGGACGTAACATTGCTACTTTACGGCTATTTTCATTCATAATTAAATCAACATAACGACGACGGAATCTTTCTTCTACATCGGTAAGTCCATGAAACTTTTCTGGTAATGGACGTAGTGCTTTTGTTAAGTGTGTATACTCATGAGCTTTTACTGATAATTCTCCTGAATCAGTTTTAGTCACTACACCTTCAATACCAATGATGTCTCCTAGGTCACTCGCTTTAAAGATTTCATAAATATCTTCTCCAACAACTGCCTTATTGACTACAACTTGAATTTGTCCGTCACGATCTTGTATATGCATGAATCCAAGTTTTCCCATACGACGCTTTGTCATGATACGACCCGCAATTTTGACATGCATATCAAGTGCTTCTAATTCTTCCTTTGTCTTTTCACCATAAGTATCTTTGATTTCTTGAGAATGATGTGTTCTTTCAAATGCTTTTCCAAATGGCTCAATTCCTTTTTCTTTTAATT
>NZ_JAVXGL010000124.1:0-3881 GCF_036657415.1 Anaerorhabdus sp.
TATGTATATCAATTAACTTTAACATCGTCTCATCCTTCTCTCTTATTATCATTAACACAGACTAGAAAGAATACATTCTAGATAATATTAATTTTACTCCAATAACCATAAAAAGGAAACCTTATGCTTAAGATTTCCTTCCTTTTTTATTATTTCTTATAAAACACAATGGATTCGTATGGTTCTAATTCCATTACCTTTTGATACTCACGTTTTGGATAGTTACTTAATAAACTTGTATATCCCCCTTCTTCTAAATGAACGCTTGTCTTTTGACCATAAAAGTTATTAATAACAATCATTGATTCACCTTCATATTCTCTTTTATAAGCAAATACTTGTTTATGATTTTCTAGTAAGGGTTTGTATGATCCTAAACTTATCACTTTATATTCTTTCCTTAATTTAATAAGTTTACGATAATGTTGAAGAATAGAGTTTGGATCACGTTTGCTCGCTTCAACATTAATGGTATGATAATTATGAATCACTTGTGACCAAGGAGTAACTTTAGAAAACCCAGCATGTAATCCATCATTCCATTGTATAGGTGTTCTACTATTATCACGTGAACGTTCTTGCAAGATATGATAAATTTCTTTTTCATTTACGCCTTGTTGTTTTAATATTTGAAAATAGTTAGTTGATTCAACATCACGATATTCATCAATCTTAGTAAAATAAGCATTTGTCATACCTATTTCTTCTCCTTGATAAATATAAGGAGTTCCTCTCATACAATGCAACATAGTTGCTAACATTTTACCACTTTCTATCGGATAGTTTTTATCATCTCCAAAGCGTGACAACGCTCGTGGTTGATCATGATTACACCAGAATAAGGCATTCCATGCGTGTTTGTTTTCCATCTCTACTTGCCATGTGTGGAGTAGTGATGTTAGCTCTTCAAAATCAAACTCTTTTAGTACCCATTTTTGTTTATCCTTGTAATCAACTTTTAAGTGATGAAAGTTGAATACCATGGATAATTCATGATCTTCTTTACCTGCGTATTTTACACAGTTCTCTAAACTAGTACTAGACATTTCACCAACTGTAATTATATGCTCATCATTTCCAAATGAGCGTTGGTTAATCTCTTGTAAATATTCATGAACATGAGTTCCATCCGTATAATATGTTCTACCATCTCCTTCAAAATCATCCATAAAGATTGTAGGTTTACTAATTAGATTTACGACATCAAAGCGGAAGCCATAAACACCTTTTTTTAACCAAAAGTTCAATACCTTACATAGTTCATCACGTACTTCTTTATTATCCCAATTTAAATCAGCTTGGGTTTTATCGAATAAATGCAAATAATATTCACCCATTTCTTCTACATATTGCCAAGCGTTCCCACCAAATTTACTAGCCCAATTTGTTGGTGGTGTTCCATCTGGTTTTCCTTTTTTAAAGAAGTAATAATTTTTATATTTAGTATCTCCTGCTAAGGCTTTTTGAAACCATTCATGCTGCGTTGATGTATGGTTAAATACCATGTCTAACATAATATCAATATTCCTTTTTTTTGCTTCTTTAACTAACTTTTCAAATATTTCCATGGTTCCATAACGCGGATCTATAGCACAATAATTTGCCACATCATAGCCATTATCATTTTGTGGTGATACAAAGAAAGGCGTTATCCATAAACAATTTACACCAACATAATCCAAGTAATCTAATTTCTCTATAACTCCATTTAAATCTCCTAAACCATCTTGATCACTATCATAGAAGGATTTCAAATAGATTTGATATACTACTTTATCTTCAAAGTTCATGGTTTTCTCCTATTATTCTACAAAGCTAAGAATTTCCTTTTGTCCTATTTTTACCGTTTCTTTTGCATGATGAATTTTTACTTTTTCGCCACTTGTAAAGATCACTGGTGAAACTAAAGAAATGCCTTTTTCTTTCATAAAGGGAATATCAACTGCAGCAATTGCATCTCCTTGAGATACTCTATCTCCAACTTTTACAAAAGAAGTAAACCCTTCACCATTTAAAACAACGCTATCCATTCCAATATGCAATAACACTTCTTTTCCATCATAGCTACGTAAGCCATAAGCGTGTTTACTAGGGAAGCAAAGAATCACTTCTCCACTAACTGGTGCAACCACTTGACTGCCTTTTAAATCAATCGCAAAGCCATCACCCATTGCTCTACTTGAGAATGCTTTATCTTCTACATCTTCTAAGTTTAATAATGTTCCTTGCATTGGAGAAACAAATCCTTCCGTTTTATTAATTTCTAATTCACTAGCACTAACACTAAAGAATTCTTCACCTTCAATTCCCGTAATCTGTTCAGTTGTTAATTTCTTTTTACCAATGACATAGGTTAAAGCAAATGGTACAGCAATTGCTACAGCCATTGCGATTGCAAAAGTTAACATATGTTGTGTTTGAATGGATAAGATTCCTGGAATACCACCTACTCCAATTGAATTAGCCATAACTCCAAAACCAACAGAAATAGTTGCTGCACAAGCAGAACCTATCATGCCACTAACAAATGGAAACATATATTTTAAGTTTACTCCAAATAATGCTGGTTCTGTAACTCCTAAGTAACAAGAGATACAAGCAGGAATTGAAACTTGTTGCGCTTTTGTATTCTTTTTCTGTAAGAAAATCATGGCTAGTACGGCTGATCCTTGTGCAATATTAGATAATGCAATCATTGGCCAAAGGATTGTTCCATGGAATTCACTAATTAGTTGTAAATCAATGGCGTTGGTCATATGATGTAATCCAGTAATGACTAATGGTGCATAAAAGAAACCAAATACTGTAGCAAATAACCATCCAAAAGTGGAAGTTAAGCCTCCATAAACAATTGTTGAAATCCAATTTCCGATAGTCCATCCAATTGGTCCTACGATAGTATGAGCTATTAAAACAGCTGGTACTAAGGAACAAAATGGTACAATAATCATGCTAATATATTCTGGTGAAACCCTACGGAAGAATTTTTCTAAATACACCAATACAAATCCTGCCATCATTGCAGGTATTACTTGGGCTTGATAACCAATCATTTGAACTGTAGCAAAACCAAAGTCCCAAACAGGAATATCTTTTAATGCCGTTCCTGCTACTGCATATGCATTTAATAATTGAGGAGAAACTAATGTAATTCCTAATATAATACCAAGAATTTGCGTAGTTCCCATTTTCTTTGTAATTGACCAAACAATTCCAACTGGTAAGAAATGAAATACCGCTTCACCAATTAACCAAAGAAAACTATCAACACCTGCCCAAAACTGTGATATTTCAACTAATGCTTTTGTTCCATCTTCAAACATTTTTACTGAATCGATAATATTTCTAAACCCTAAAATTAAACCTCCACAAATAATGGCAGGTATTAATGGAGCGAATATTTCCCCTAAGTTCCCCATTAATTTTTGTAACCATGTTTGATTTGTTTTTGAAGCACTCTTCAGTGCATCTTTGCTTACCCCTTCCATGTGGGCAATCGCTACAAACTCATTGTAAAATTCTTGGACATTATTACCGATAATGACTTGAAACTGTCCAGATTGTGTAAATGTTCCTTTCGCAGATTCAAGTGCTTCAATTTTTTTAACATCTGCTTTTTTAGAATCGATTAAAACAAAACGCATTCTTGTAACACAATGAGATACTGCTGATATGTTTTCTCTACCGCCTACATACGTTAGCAACTCTTTTGCATCTTTTGTATATTTTCCCATTTTCTTCTCCTTTTCACTTGTACGTACAAGCAACTTACACGCATATCATAATCCTGTACGTACAAGTTGTCAACTGTTTTTTTAATAAAGTATAAAAAAAGCAGTACTCGCACTTGAGCCTGCATTAATTTATCTATTTTCTCGACG
>NZ_JAVXGL010000125.1:0-3858 GCF_036657415.1 Anaerorhabdus sp.
TGATGAAATCTTATCAGTGGGGGCAACAATTCTTGTAGTCAAAGAAAATAAAATTTTATCGCAGTTACGATCTGATACAAGAACTTGGGGAATACCTGGTGGAGCAATTGAATTAGGGGAAACATTAGAAGAAACTGCATCGCGTGAACTGAAAGAAGAAACCGGATTAGTTGCGACTAAGTTTCAATTACTAAATGTATTTTCTGGTCCTGATTTTTTATTTACATATCCCAATAAAGATAAAGTTTATACGGTTCCTGTATTGTATAAAGCAATAGATGTAAGTGGTAATCTATCAATGAATGATAAAGAGAGTTTAGAATTGAAATATTTTGGTTTGGATGAAATACCTGAGTGTGAACCACGGGCGTATCATATACTTGCCTGGATGAAAGAAAATAAAATAGTCTAAAAAGAAGATGTTGCCAAACAACATCTTTTCTTGTAGACTGTCAGTGACTATTTGTGAAAAAGATACCAAGTGAGGGCGAAATGAAATATACAATTAAGGAAATTTCAGATTTATTGGGAGTAACAACACATAAGCTACGTTATTATGAGAAAATTGGGATTATCCAACCAGAGGTAAATGAACAAACAGGATATCGCTATTTTTCAGTTATTGACACAAGACGATTTAATTTAGCACGTTTATATCGAGGAATGGGTTTTAGTGTTGAAGAATGTTTATCTTTATTAGGAAATATGAAATCAATTGATATTATTGAGGCAATTGATAATCGACGTAACGAACTGAAAAAAGAAGTGCTTTTTAAAATGCTTTGTGTTGATGATATGGAACATTATACAAGCTTCTTAAAAAGTATACCGGAACTTATAGATAGCGTATCCATTGTTGAGTTAGAAAGACATATTCGACTGGAATTTTCTGATAATGAAAAAATAGTAAGAGATAAAAAAACATTACGATTGAGAGATGAACTGTTAGAATATACACCACTAATTCGCTGGGTTAGTAGAATTCCTAAAGAAACATTAGAAAAAAGATCGGGTGATTTGCATTATCATTATGGAATTAATATGCGATTTAAAAATGCTGTTGAACTGGGATTAAATGTAGACAATTATCAAGAGGTGGAAGCAGGTAAGTATTTAATCACCGTTTTTAAGAAAAATAATAATCCAAACTTTGGATGGGAAACATTAACATTAATTCAAGACTATTTGAAAAAGCACAATATTACGGAATTTGGTGATGGTTTCAGTTCTTGTATTCATTCTACGGCGATGGATGAGGTATATTCTAATTATCATTATTTAATTGTAAAAATTAATTGATAAAATATTAACAAAGTACTTGACCTTAGAGTAGGACTAACGTTTATAGTCATATTTGGAGGATAGAGATTATGAAAAAATTATTTAAAATTGCGTTAACTTTAGTCTTAGCATTCTCATTAGCTGCTTGTAGTAGTCCAAAAACTACAGGTTATAAAGCAGGTACTTATACTGCTGAAGCTAGTGGAATGAATGGACCAGTTAAAGTAGAAGTAACAGTTACAACGGATGCAATTGAAAAAGTTGTAGTTACAGAACACAATGAAACACCATCAATTAGTGATTTGGCAATCAGTGATATGCCAGTTCGTATTGTTGATGCACAAGGGTTAGGTGTAGATACAGTATCTGGAGCTACAATCACATCAAAAGCAATCTTAGAAGCAGTTGCGCTTGCGATGAAAGATGCAGGGGCAGATGTAGAAGCACTTAAAAAAGTAACTTCTAAAGTACAAGAAAAAGAAGAAGACAAAGAATATACTGCTGATGTTATCGTTATTGGTGCAGGTGGAGCTGGATTAGCAGCTGGTGTAACTGCAAATCAAGCAGGTGCTTCAGTTATCGTTATTGAAAAAATGCCTAAAGTTGGTGGCAACACAATTTTAGCAGGCGGAGCTTTAAATGCAGTTGACGAAGGTAGTGAAACTGCAATTGCAAATAAAGATTCTGTAGAATTACACTATACTCAAACATATGAAGGTGGTGACAAACAAGGAGATCCAGAACTTGTTAGAACACTTGTTACAAATGCATGGGATGGCGTAGAATGGTTACAAAGCCTAGGTATGGAATTTAAAGAAGGAACATTTACAGTATTAGGTGGTATGTGGCCAAGAGCACATAAACCAGTTGAACCAGTAGGTACAGGATTCTTTAATGCATATCAAAATTATGTTGATTCAAATGAAAATATTGATTTATATTTAGAAACAACAGCTAAAGAATTCATCGTTGAAGATGGTAAAGTAGTTGGCGTTATTGCTGAAGGTAAAACTGGAAATAAAATTACATTATATGCAAACAAAGGTGTTGTACTTGCAACAGGTGGATTTGGTAAAAACGTAGAAATGCGTCAAGAATACAATACACTTTGGGCAAACTTAGATGAAAGTATTAAGTCAACAAACCATGCAGGAGCTACCGGTGATGGTATCATCATGGCTGAAGCAATTGGTGCAGAACTTGTACAAATGGGTAACATTCAATTACTACCAATGGGAGATCCTGAAACAGGTAGCTTAAGTGGTAATATTGAAATGGGTGTTGAAAATAGAATTTTCGTCAATGATGAAGGAAATCGTTTCGTAGATGAAGGTGCACGTCGTGATGTTATGACAAACGCATTATTTGATCAACCTAACGCTCATATGTGGGTTATTCTAGATAGCCATGATTATCCAACAGGTGATGAAGTAAATAATTTTAATGAATCAATTAATCAACTAGTTGCGGATGGTCGTGCATTTAAAGGTGAAACACTTGAAGAACTAGCAGAACAAATTGGCGTAAATCCAGAAAACTTAGTTAAGGCAGTAGAAGGATTTAATGCTCATGTTGCTAATAAATCAGCAGATGAGTTTGGTAGAACACTTTACCAAGATCCTATTAACCAAGGTCCTTACTATGCGGGTGCACGTGTGCCAACAGTTCATCACACAATGGGTGGTGTAAAAATCAATACTGATGCACAAGTGATTAATACAGCAGGTGAGATTATTCCTGGATTATATGCTGCTGGAGAAGTAGTTGGAGGAATCCATGGAGCTAATCGTCTAGGCGGTAATGCATTGACAGATACTGTTGTCTTTGGACGTATTGCTGGATCATCAGCTGCAGCAGCAAAATAATTTTCATACAACTACATAGTTAGTAGCGTGGAATACGATTATAAAAAAATAGCCATTTATTTCATTAGAAATAGATGGCTTTCTTTTGTTTGCAAAGTTTTTTAAAAGTTCTGTAAAAGAGTGAGTGTTAGTCTTACAATACCAAGATTTAAATCATAAATTCTTTTTGCTAGGAACAAATAGATTGGTCATATTTACTTTTTCACGTTGCAACAGTTCGTTTTTACGATTTAAACCACCAGCGTAACCTGTTAGACTTCCACTTGTACCTACAACACGGTGGCAAGGAATAATCAAAGAAATTGGGTTGTGTCCAACTGCACCACCTATAGCTTGTGCAGACATCGATTTTTGGCCAGTCTGTTTAGCAATTTCTTGAGCAATGTCTTTATAGGTGATTACAGTTCCATATGGAATTGTGAGTAAAATATTCCATACCATTTCTCTAAATACAGTGGTGTTGTAGCGAAGCGGTGGTAAAAATGTTGGAATCTCTCCATTAAAGTAAATATCTAACCACGCTTTAGTTTGAATAAAAATGGGTAATTCTTTATCAATAGAATTGTGAGTTAGGGTTGAACCAAAATATTTTTGATCATTGAACCATAAACCTGTAAGATATTCGCCATCACTAGCCAGAGTAATAATACCAAGTGGAGAATGATAAGTTGTTGTATATGTCATTTTAGCTCCTTTTCTAATGCGCCTCCCG
>NZ_JAVXGL010000126.1:0-3736 GCF_036657415.1 Anaerorhabdus sp.
TACATGTGGTATTATCAAGATATAAGGTGCCTTAAGGAGGATACGATGGAAGATATTCTTACAAAAATTCGTCATAAGTTGATTGTCTCATGCCAAGGCTATGATTGTAAAACATTTCATTCTGCAGATGATATGTTAATGATGGCTAATGCTGCAGCAATTGGCGGTTGTGTCGGCTTTCGATTAAACAGTCCAGATTACATTCGGTTAGTTAGGAAAAACTTCCCCAAACACTATATTATTGGTATTTGGAAGAAGGAATCACCAGGAAGTAATGTTTACATTACTCCTGATGTTGAATCTATATTTGCTTTGAAAGAATCAGGAGCGAATATAATTGCATTAGATGCTACAAATTCTACAAATTATCTTGGCGATTATGGTTGGGAAACAATCAAGAAAGCAAAGGAAATTGATCCATCTTTAATTATTATGGCTGATATATCTAATTTTAGTGAAGCAAAGAGTGCAGTCGAAGCAGGGGCTGATATCATCTCAACAACAATGAGTGGATATACTGATTACACTTTGGATAAATTAGATGGGCCTGATTTTAATCTAATTAAAAAATGTAAAGAAGAATTGGATACTTTTGTCATTTGTGAAGGACGAATTTGGACTCGTGAAGATGCAGTGAAGTGTTATGAAGCTGGCGCAGATTGCATTGTTGTTGGAACTGCAATCACGAACCCTAAGCTAATTACAAAAAGGTATGTTGATTTTCTAAAGGAGAACAAAATATGGGATTAATAGCATGTAGAGTGGATGATCGTTTAATTCACGGACAAGTAGCAACAAGCTGGATTAGAGGACAAAATATAGAAGTTGTCATAGTTGTTGATGATAAAATTTCTTGTAATCCTACACAAATCTCGATTCTGAAAGTTTCAGCACCTGCTGAGATTAAAATTTATGCGCTATCTATTGATAAATTTATTGAAAAATTTAACAAGGGAGTGTTGGATAATTATCGAGTAATGTTAGTGTTCGAAAACGTATTTGCTCCTTTAGCATTAATTGAACGAAACATTCCAATAAAGTCATTAAATTTAGGTGGTATGAGATTCAAAGAAGGCAGAAGACAAATTACTAAAGCTCTTTCTGTAAGTGAAGATGAAGAAAAAGCGATTAGAAAGATTTGCCAACTTAATGTAGAAGTAGAACACAGACAATTAACATCAGATACAAAAGTAAATGTTTTAACTTTATTATAGGAGGGTAATTATATGTTATCTCAAGCAATATTATTAAGTGTATTAGCGAGTTTATTATCAATTGAATGGATGAATGGTCACTTCGGATTATCGAGACCATTAATCACAGGTATGCTAACAGGTTTAGTTTTAGGAGACATGTCACAAGGTATTATTATTGGTGCCACATTACAATTGATTTTCATGGGTATAAGTGGTGTTGGAGCAGCAGTTCCACCAGATCAAACGATTGGAACATTAATAGCAACAGCGTTTGCGATATTAACTGGGCAAGGGGCCGAGATCGCATTAACATTGGCAATTCCAGTTGCTGTAGCTGCACAAGCATTAGATATATTTGGACGAACATTTAATACAGTATTTATTCATATGGCAGATAAATTTGCGGAAAAAGGCGAATATAAAAAATTAGAATTAGCTCATTATGCTGGTTTGTTAGTTCACTTTGTTCGTGTATCAGTCATTGTTTTCCCTGCAATCTATTTTGGTGTAGATGCAGTTCAAAATTTCATTGGAATGATTCCAGCTTCTGTTTTAAGAGGATTAGAAGTTTCTGGTGGAATGCTTCCTGCAGTTGGTTTTGGTATGTTATTAACAATGTTAAATATTCCGTATTTATTCCCATTCTTCTTTATTGGGTTTGCACTAGCAACATTCGGAGGCTTTTCAACTATTGGTGTTACGATGGTCGCAGTTTGTATAGCCTTGGTAATGGATTATTATAAAAAAAGCAGTAAAGCATCAGATTCAAATAAATCTAGTGAATTAGATTCTCTAATGGAAGATTAAGGAGGGAAATGTCATGAGTGATAAGATTATTAATAAACGAGACTTAAACCGCGTATTTAGAAGAGGCATTGCAATGCAGTTTTCTTGGAATTATGAACGTATGCAAGCTTTAGGTTACTGTTGGACTATTCTACCCGTACTAAAAAAATTATACAAAGGAAATCCTGATGGATTAAAAAAAGCAGTTGTACGTAACCTTGAATTCTTTAACACACATCCATTTATGGCGATGCCAATTATGGGAACAAGTTTAGCAATGGAAGAAAAAGTTGCTGAAGGTGGAGATATTGATGGTACGTCTATTAGTGCAATTAAAGTTGCAATGATGGGTCCTTTTGCAGGTATTGGAGATAGTTTCTTTTGGTTCACACTATTCCCAGTTTGTGCAGGTATTGGTGTATCTTTATCAAAAGGTGGATCAGTTTTAGGACCACTTGCTTTCTTAGTACTCTTTAATATATTTAATCTAGGTACTCGTTATTTCGGATTAAAATATGGTTACAAATTTGGTAATGAATTTATTGAAAAGATTTCTGGCGGTGCTATGATGCAACGATTAAGTGAAGGTACAACACTAGTTGGATTAATGGTGCTAGGAGTAATGACAGCAACAATGGTTACGGTTCCCCTTGATTTTGTAATTGGTGAAGGAGAACAAGCAATGTCATTGAAATTAATTTTTGATGGAATTATGCCGAATATAGTACCGTTATTATTAACACTAGGAGTTTACAAGTTAATTAAAAAAGGTATGTCTACAACTGCAGTACTTTTCTCAGTAATTGGAATCGCAATTCTGGGAGCAGTAATCGGATTATTCTAAGATGACAAAATTAGTTTTAGCAAGTCATGGACCATTAGCAGATGCATTAGTTGAAAGTTCAAAAATGTTATGTGGAGAAAATGAGTTTGTTTCATCTATTTGTTTACAAACTCATGATAGTGTCGAAGTGTTTACTGAAAAATTGAAAAGTAAAATAAATGTAAATGAAGAGACACTAGTTCTTGTAGATATACCAGGAGGGACACCTTCTAATCGTGCAATGTTTTTATTAAATGAATTTCCTATGATGAGAGTAGTGAGTGGAATGAATTTAATGATGCTAATCGAATGTATAATTAAAGCAAATAGTTGCACTATAGATGAACTGAAAGAATATGCAATTAATACTGGTAAAGAGTGTATTGGAGAAATGCAGTTAAATAAAGATAGATCACATTGTGATTTGGATGATTTATTAGAATAGAGGTAATAATATGAAAATTGGATTTGCTAAATCGACAATAACACCGGAATTTCCGGTGTTATTGTCAGGATTTGCAGTTAATCGGAAATCATCTAGTAAATTAGACGATTTATATGTAAAAGTTGTAATTTTCGAGCTTAATGATAAAAAATATGGATTAATTACATTTGATTTAGTTGCAATTGATAGTTTAATCATTGATAGAGTAAACAACATACTCAAAGAAAAAGATCTTGATGATACTAATTTTATTTGTATTGCTACTCATACACATTCAGGTCCATGCGGAATTGTTGATACAAATAACGGCGTGTTAAAACCAGTCAAAGAGATTTTTGGAGAAACTAATTTTGAATTAATAGAATATATTGTTAATCAAACAAAAGTTGCAATTGAAGAAGCTGTTCGTGGTATGAAAGAATCAATTGTTAGCTATTATAAAGATATATTAAGTGATATTGGAAACAATCGGAATTCTAAAGAATT
>NZ_JAVXGL010000127.1:0-3719 GCF_036657415.1 Anaerorhabdus sp.
AGTTTTCGCTATTTTCTCAAAGGCAATTATTTCATTTTTAGTAACACTTATTGACTGTTTAATTTGGATTGAATCGTCTTTCTTTGAAATATTGCCAACATTAATTTCTTTAAAATTTATGCCTAAATCCAATAATTTAGCTAGTGTTTCAGGACCCTTTACAATAATGAAAATTCTTTCGTTTGGATAAGGATCACTTTCTTTTAATCTTTCTGAAGCTTTAGTACACGATAATACGGACAAGTTAACATTTGCTGGGACTGCCATTTTAAGCGCCATTTTTGTCAATTTGTCTTCAAAAGCAAAATCATCAATAACCATGATACGTGTAGCATTTAAATAACGAGTCCATACCGCAGCTACTTGTCCGTGGATTAATCTCTCATCAATTCTTACATTTACTATTTCCATATTTTAATCTCCTTGAAGTTAATAATAAAGTGATTTTAAAATGAAGCAATATGAATGGAGAAAAATTGACATTTTCACACAATGTTTTACTTTGAAATTAAACAATCAATAATTTCAAAATCTTTATTTACAATTGTATAAAATGAAAGCGAATTATTATGTAATTGTGGATAAATAAATTTCAAACTTTCTGCTGCATTTTTTGAACATATTAAAGGGATTTCATCTATATTAAAAACACCTTCGATTACAAGATCCTTGATTGAGGCTAGAATGTCTTTAGTACTGCCAGCGATGACACCATCAGGTTGAATAATTGCACCATGATTTACAATATTGCCATTTTGGAATTGGTGACCAGTTGGATATGTCCACCCAGATTCTTCACCACTGTCACTTACAATTAATATTGTTTCAATGGGTTTTAGCTTTTTTATTAAACGAATGACATTTGTGTTCACGTGAAAACCATCGGCAATTAATTCACATTTCACATGATCATTTAGTAAAACGGAAGTAAGTAATGATGGGTCGCGATGATGTAATGAGTTCATTGCGTTGAATGTATGTGTAACATGGGATAGCCCGCTTTTTATTGCGATTTCAGTTTCATCAAAATTCGCTGCAGTATGACCGGCAGAGGCGATAATTCCATACTTAGTAAGAAGTTGAATAGCTTCGATAGCATTTTCAATTTCTGGTGCAATGGATATAATCTTAATGACATCTTTGTTCTTTTCAATAAATAATTTGAAATCATGTAAATTGATATCATAAATATTATTTGGGTCAATTGCTCCATGTTTGTTTTTATTTAAATGAGGACCTTCTAGATGAAACCCTAGGAAACGTGCTCCAGGATAATGTCCACTAAATGTCATTCTGTATAAATCAAAAATTTTCTCATATTCTTCATAACTACGAGGTCCCACCGTCGCAACAAATCCACCAATACCTCTAGATTGATAGGCTAAGGCTAACTCTAATAATTCTTCATGATTACACTCTGTGGAATAACCTTTAAAGCCATGCGTATGAATATCGATAAATGCTGGAAATAATAGTAAATCAGTTTCTTCAGTACTATCTTCTACTCGAACTAAAGTATCATTATCTATGTGCAGTTTAATATTTTTCTTTGTTGAATCGTAACAGTCTTTGACAATATAAGTTTTCATTCGTTTTCCTTCTCTCTATAAATTTTAAATAAAACGCCACCATCTTTGTTTTTTACAAGTATGTTGTAATCATATAAAGTGCAAATAGATTTGACGATAGATAATCCAAGACCAGTTTTACCATTCTTACCTTTTTGATAAGGGTCGAATATAGAATCAATATTTTCAATGGAATCACCATCATTGAAAATAGAAAGTGAGTTTTTATGTAAATCAATTCTGACATATGTGCGTGCATAACGAGTGGCATTTTCAAGTAAATTCATTACAAGATCTTCCCAATGTTCCTCTGTACCATAAAACATGGAGTTGTATAAATTGAGTTGTACTTCAATTTTATGACTTTCAAAATAGTGATCAAAATTATATAAACAAGTAATTACTATTTCTTTCATATCAACAGTATCTTTAAATTGTTTTTTCTGTGAAATTAAAAAGTTAAGTTTATTTAGATTGAGTAGACGCTGAATATCAAAAAGCATTTTATTCGCAACAGTATAAATTTTATCGTAGTAACTACCAATTTGATTTTTAGGTATTTCCTCATCTTTTAAAAGTTCAATCGCAAGTAAAATAGAAGATAGAGGAGATTTTAGATTATGAGATATATTTTGAATCATACTTGTTTTTGTATCGTTGATAGAAATTAATTTCTTTCGCATTTGTGCAACTTTAATATTTAATGAATTGATTTCATCATTCTTTGAAAATATTGGATTTACTTCATTTTTATCATTGATTGTATCATCACAGAAAGTGGTGATTTTTTTAATATCTTTTAAAGTTAATGACATCCAAATCGACATATATACTAAATAACATACTAAAAAAAATATTAATATGTTCATCAAAATATTGGTATTAATAAGAAAAACAAAAGTAAGTATGATACAAAATAGAACATTAATTATAATATAATCAGACATTGATGTTTTCATCAGCAATTAACTTATACCCTTCGCCATAAACTGTTTCAATTTGTATATCACTTACTTTATGTCGTATTCTTCTTATCGTATCATCAAGAACTCTTCCACTACCAAAATAGTTACTATCCCAAATAATGCGTAACAAAGTATTGCGATCAATGATTCTATTTGGATTTTTAATTAGATAGATAAACAAGTCAAATTCTTTAGAAGTAAGTTTAATAAGATCATTATGATAACGTACTTCTCGTTTTTTATCATCGATTTCATAATCATTAATTTTAATAATCGTATGTTGTTGGAAAGATTGAGGACTAGAAGACCGTTTGATAATATTTTTGACCCTAAGTACTAACTCTTGTTTAGAAAATGGTTTTGTAATGTAATCTTCACTTCCAATCTCTAAACCAGTTATTCGATCTAGTTCGGTATCGCGAGCAGAAAGAAAGCAAACAGGGACACTAGGAGTGAGTTCCTTTATTTCCTTCATGAGATCAAAACCATTAAAATTGTCATCAAGCATAATATCAAGAAGCCACAATTTTGGAGGGTTCTTGATATGATTAACTGCATCTTTGTATTTCAAAAAAGATTTTGTAGTGAAACCATTAGATTTAAGTGTGAAAGAAATTAACTCATTCATTAACTTATCATCATCAACTATATAAATATCTGTACACATAATCTACCTCCAGTTACATAATATCATTGAAAAAGATTTATATATAGAAAGCGAATGTGTGAAAATGTCAAATCAATTGAGAAAGCATTGAAATGCTAAGTGGTAAATGAAAGAATGGTTTCAACAAGAAAGGGGAAATAGTATGAGTTTATTATTTCAAGCTTTAATTATTACAATCTTTGTTTATTTTGAGCAACAACTGATTAGCACAATGACCATAGGGTCAAATCCACCAATACTAGGTGGGGTATTTGTAGGTTTAGTGATGGGGAATGTCGAATTAGGTTTATACATTGGAACATTATTAACACTTATGTCTTTGGGGATGTATACATTTGGAGGAGCAGCTATTCCAAATTATTTCTTAGGGTCTGTTTTAGGGACAGCAGTAGCAATTGTTATGGTCAATGCAAATTCTGCGCTAGCTGTTAGTGAAGCAATGAATATTGCGATAACAACAGTAGCTATTCCTGCATCAATGGTAGGTATTGCAATGGGACAATTATCGACAATGATTTG
>NZ_JAVXGL010000128.1:0-3657 GCF_036657415.1 Anaerorhabdus sp.
ATTTGATTTGTCATCGCTGGATTCGCTTGTCCTTTTGACTTCTTCATCACTTGACCCACCAAGAAGCCAACGGCACGGTCTTTTCCGTTACGATAATCTTCTATTGATTGTGGTTGTTCATCTAAAGTTTCCTTTATTAAAGCCTCAATCAGTGATGTGTCACTTACTTGCTTCAATCCTTTTTCTTCAACAATTTTGCTTGGTGAAGAACCTTTCATGACATCTTCAAAAACTTCTTTTGCTTGTTTGCCAGAAATGATACCGTTTTCAATCATGTTCACCATTTCCGCAATATCTTGTGGTTTAGCTTTGCATTCTTGTAATGTAATATTATTTTTGCTTAGCCATGCTTGTAATTCTGTTATTGTCCAGTTACATGCAAGTTTGGCATTCTTACATGTTTTCATAATTTCTTCGTAAAACTCTGATAATTCTTTATTCGCAATCAGAACATTAATATCATATGCACTCAATCCATATTCTACTGCATAACGATTTTTTCTCGCTTCTGGAAGTTCAGGTAAACTATCTTGAATTTGCTTAATCCATGCATTCTCTAAACGAATAGGCACAATATTTGGCTCTGGAAAGAATTTGTAATCCACATTTCCTTCTTTTAAGCGCATCAATATTGTCGATTTAGTTGCTTCATCAAAACGACGAGTAGCTTGTTCAATAATTCCACCCTCATCTAGAATTTTACTTTGACGTGATATTTCGAAATCAATCGCCTTTTGTACATTGCTAATTGAATTCAAGTTTTTAATTTCATTCTTAACACCATATTCCGTTGCGCCCTTAGGCATTAACGAAATATTAACATCACAACGCATTGAACCTTCTTCCATCTTCACGTCAGATACGCCCAAATAATAGAGAGTTTGACGAAGTGCTTCAACATAAGCAGCTGCCTCTTCTCCATTTGTCATATCTGGTTCAGATACGATTTCAATCAATGGTGTGCCCGCTCGATTGAAGTCAATAAGTGTACCATCATTTAAGTGGAATTGTTTTGCTGTATCTTCTTCCATGTGAATACGATTGATACGTACTTTCTTTTTCCCTTTTGATGTTTCTATTTCAATATACCCATTTTTTCCAATAGGATAAAATTGTTGTGTAATTTGAAACCCTTTTGGTAAATCCGCGTAGTAATAATTTTTACGATCAAACTTTAATACTGGATCTATTTCTAAATGAAGTGCTGTACATGCTTTGATTGCTTGTTCAACAGCACCTTTATTAACACAAGGCATTGTTCCAGGATGACCTAAATCAATTTCATTTACACAGCTGTTAGCAGTTTGCCCAAAAGATACTGGTGAACTTGAAAACATTTTCGACTTAGTTTTTAACTCACAATGGATTTCAATTCCTATGACTACATCGTATTCCATTATTTCACCTCCGCAATAATATCTTTAAGACCAGTACATTTTTCAATACCTGCCGCGATGTTAAACATTGTTTCTTCTTCAAAAGCGCGACATGTAATATTAACACCTAATGGACATTCCTTAGAAAAACCCATTGGCAACGTCATACTTGGATAACCTGAAAAGTTCCCCATAACCATATGATTTTCTGCAATTAGGTAGTCTTCTGATAATTCATCCATTTGTTCACCTTCAAGTTTTGGTGCTATTGAAGAACTAGCTGGTGCAATTAAACAATCTACTGAAGTAAGTGCATTCTTCATTTCTTCGACAATTAATCGACGTACGCGTTGTGCTTTTCTAAACAACTTTTCTTGATTTTCTACAAATAAACCATAACTTCCAGTAATAAAACGTTTACGTACTTGAATACCAAATCCTTCTGTTCTTGATTGAATCATAACTTCTTCTGTACTTTCACCTGGTTCTTGTACACCAAATCGTATACCATCAAGATTAGAATGGTTTGCTGTTGCTTCGCAATTCGCAATCATATAATACGTTGGTAGAATCGCACGCATTAAATTATTATCAAAAGTTACATCAACTATTTCTGCACCTTGTGCTTTGCATTTTTCAATTAATTCATTAAATATTTGAACTGTTTCTTGATTTTTAATTGAATCAATAACATTTTTAATAACACCTATTTTCTTACCTTCAAGTGATGAATTTAAAAGTTTTGAAAAAGCGGGTACTTCTTTTGTACTTGTTGTCATGTCGCGATCATCTCTTCCCGCAAGCACTTCTAACCCAATACATGCATCTTCAACATTACGTGTAAAATAACCGACATGATCAAGACTTGAAGAGTAAGGAATAATACCATAACGAGAAATTCTACCATAAGTTGGTTTCACACCAATAACCCCACAATAAGAAGCAGGCTTACGAACTGAATCTCCTGTATCAGAACCAATCGCAAAAGGAACAACACCACTTGCAACTAAAACTGCACTACCTCCAGAACTGCCTCCAGACATACGTGTGATATCCCAAGGATTATGAACAGGTCCTGTATATGCAGTTGTATTTGTGCCACCCATCGCTAATTCATCAAGGGATGCTTTCGCAATTGTAATTGCACCTGCATTTCTTAGTTTTTCAACAATGAATGCATCATAGATTGGAATATAATTATCTAATATTTTACTTGATGCGGTCGTACGAATTCCCTTTGTACAAACATTATCTTTTAATACAATAGGTACTCCTGCCATCAATCCATCTTTATGTTCTTCTAGATGACTTAATTGCTCAGATGGATCAATGAAAGTCACAACCGCATTTAATTTTGGTTGAACTTCTTTTGCTTTTTCACATGCAGCCAATACATTTTTCTCTGCATTCATAAATTCTTTTCTCATTTCTTGAATCATTATTTTACCACCTTGGGAACAAGTACATGCCCTTCTCTTGATTTTGAAACATTCAATATCGCATCTTCTTGTGAAATAACATTCACAACTTCATCTTCACGTAAATAAGTTGTTTCCATTTCAAATGGATATACCATTGGTTCTACACCTTCTGTATTTACTTGATTGAGAAGTTCCATTTGTTTTTCCAATGTTACGAATTCTTCTTCAATTAAACTTAATTCATCATCATTACAATCAAACATACATTGATGTGCAAGATGGCGAATATATTCTTTATCTTTAGCTTCAGCCATATTTTTATCCCTCATTCTTTTCTAACTCGTGCATAAATTCTTCTTCTGTCATTGTTTGCACGCCCAATGTGATTGCTTTTTCTAATTTAGAACCAGCTTCTTCGCCATATACGACTAAGTCTGTTTTCTTAGATACACTTCCTGTTACCGTAGCTCCCATTTTTTCAAGCAATGCCTGTGCTTCACCACGACTATATTGTTGAAGTGATCCTGTTAATACAACTGTTTTGCCAGAGAAGAATGATTCTACTCTTTCTTCCATTTGATAATCCATTTTCACATTTGCATCTTTTAAACTTTGAATTAATTGTTGATTTGAATCATCTTTAAAATAAGTCACAATTGCATCTGCAGTAATTCCACCTATATCATCAATAGTTTGTAATTCCTCACAAGTTGCATTCATTAAGTTATCCATTGTTTTGAAATGTGCCGCAAGAATACGTGCAGCCTTTGAACCAACTTGACGAATACCTAATCCAAATAACAATTTATCCAGACCATTATCTTTACACGCTTCAATAGCTTCTACTAAATTCTCATATG
>NZ_JAVXGL010000129.1:0-3614 GCF_036657415.1 Anaerorhabdus sp.
CAATTGAAAACGCAATTCAAAAATTGGGGGTAAATCGTAAAGAAATGCCTGCAGCTGAATTCCGTAAAAAATGTGAAGAATATGCATATGGACAAATTGAAACACAAAAAACAACAATGAAACGTTTAGGTACTGTAGCAGATTTTGAACATCCATATATTACGTTAAAGAAAGAATTTGAAGGTCGTCAAATTGAAGCATTCGCAAAGATGGCATTGGATGGTTTAATCTATCAAGGATTAAAACCAATCTATTGGTCACCAATTAGTGAAACTGCGATTGCGGATTCAGAAATTGTATATATTGATAAAAAAGACCCAACTATTTTCGTTGCGTTTGATGTATTAGATGGTAAAGGTGTTTTAGAAGGCGATGAACGTTTCGTAATTTGGACAACAACTCCTTGGACAATTCCAGCAAATTTAGCTATTTGTTTGAATGAAGCATTTGATTATGCAGTTGTACAAACTGAAAAAGGAAAATTAATTTTCCTTGAAAAGAAAGTAGATGAACTACTTCAAAAATTCGGTTTAACAAATCAAGGAATTTTAAAAACATTTAAAGGTAAAGATTTAGAATATATCACTGTTAAGCACCCATTCTATCCTGAAAGACCATCACTTGTTATTTTGGGTAATCACGTAACGGATGAAGATGGAACAGGATGTGTACATACTGCACCAGGGCATGGGGCTGATGACTTCTATGTTGGAATGAAGTATGGTTTGAAAGCATACTGTCCAGTAGATGAAAAAGGATGTATGACAAAAGAAGCAGGAGATTTCTTAGAAGGTCTTTTTGTGGATGATGCAAACAAAGTAGTAGGACAAAAATTAGATGAACTTGGTAATTTATTACATTTAGAATTCATTACACATAGTTATCCTCACGATGAACGTTTAAAGAAACCAATTATTTTCCGTGCAACAGTTCAATGGTTTGCGTCAATTGATAAAATTCGTGAACAATTATTAAGTGAAATCAAGAATGTTCATTGGGAAAATGAATGGGGAGAAGTACGTTTATTTAATATGATTCGTGATCGTGGCGATTGGTGTATTTCTCGTCAACGTTTATGGGGTCTTCCAATTCCAATTATTTACAATGAAGATAATTCTCCAATTATGGAAAAAGAAGTATTTGATCACATTGCAAAACTAATTCATGAACGTGGAAGCAATGTTTGGTTTGAAAGCGATGTAAAAGATTTATTACCAGCAGGTTATACAAATGAAAAATCACCTAATGGTAATTTCCGTAAAGAAAAAGATATTATGGATGTATGGTTTGATTCAGGAAGTTCACATAATGAATTAGAGGCACGAGGATTACCTTATCCAGCTGATTTATACTTTGAAGGGTCTGATCAATATCGTGGTTGGTTTAACAGTTCATTAATTATTGGAACAGCAATTCATGGACATGCACCTTACAAGAATGTTTTATCTCATGGATATGTTTGTGATTCTAAGGGTGAAAAAATGAGTAAATCTATTGGTAATGTTGTAAACCCAATGGATGTAATTAATAAATACGGTGCTGATATTTTCCGTTTGTGGGCAGCTACTGTTGATTTCAAACAAGATATGCGTATTGGTGATGATAATCTTAAACAAGTATCTGAACAATATCGTAAGATTCGTAATACATTTAAGTTCATGTTGGGTAATGTAAACGCTGAAGATTTTAATCCTAAGACAGATCGTGTTGCTTATGAAGAATTAACACCAGTTGATCAATACATTGAAGTTATGTTAAATGAAACATTAAAAACAGTAACGGATGCATATATGAAATATGATTTCCTTGCAGCATCAAGTGCTGTAATGAATGTAATGACCAATGAATTGAGTAGCTATTATTTAGATTTCACAAAAGATATTCTTTATATTGAGAAAATGAATGATAAACGTCGTCGTCAAGTTCAAACTGTAATTTGGGATGCGATTGATATTCTTGCGAAATGTTGGGCACCATCACTAGTGTATACAATGGATGAAGTTTGGGGCAAGTTTACAAATGATGAAGCTAAATCAGTTCACTATACACATTTACCAGTGGCAAAAGAGTTTGCGAATGCAGTTGAATTAAAAACAACTTTTGCAAAGCTACATGAAATTCGTGATGAAGCACTTAAAGCATTAGAACTTGCACGTGCTGATAAAGTTATTGGTAAACCATTAGAAGCTGAACTTACTATTGTTTGTAGTAATGAAGATAAAAAATTACTTGAAGATACTCTTTGTGGTAAAGTAGCACAATGGTTAATCGTAAGTAAAGTTTCATTTGTTGAAGGTACTGAACGTAGTATTACCGTTACTCCAGCAAAAGGAATGGTTTGTCCACGTTGTTGGAATATAAATGAAGAACATGCCGAAGACGGATTATGTCCACGCTGTCAAAAAGTATTAAATGATTAAACTTGGATTTTATGAACATTTTAAGGGAAAGCGCTATGAAGTAATTGGCATTGCCAAACACTCAGAAACGTTAGAAGAGATGGTAGTGTATCGTCAGTGTTATGGTGAGCATGAAATATGGGTTCGTCCCTTAGCTATGTGGAATGAAATGATTGATCGTGATGAGTATCATGGACCACGGTTTAAATTTATTGAAGAAGTAGAGTAAAATCTACTTCTTTTTTATAAAAAAAGTGATTACATTATAATCACTTCAGTAGATTATGATGAAATCAACTTACAACGAGCATCTTCAGCTTTTTTAATTAGTAATTTCATATTTTTAATTCGATAACCATAGTTTTCTTTTGCTAGAATATTTTCATGACATAACTGAGTAAGCAAGCGATTGAGATGACGATAACTTAATCCAATTGAACATGCGACATCGGTCAGTACATCATTGAAAACATTATTATGTGAAGATTCAATAATATAGGAACATAATCTTTGTTCACCAGTATGAAGTGCAGAGGTAACAAAATTACTAGAACTATTCACAAGATTAGTGGACAGTTCATAACAAAGACGATTTAAAAATTTATTATTAGCTCTAAGTATTTTTTCATTGCCTTCAAATGGAATAGCAATGCATTCAAAATCGGTAGTTGCGATAAGTGAAGCTGTAGCATAGTTTTGGTTTGCCATTAACTCAATGCCACCAATTGTTCCAGTAGAAACAAAATAACAAAGTACTAAGTTTTTACCATTGGCAGATGAGCAACAAACTTTTGCTTTACCATCAATGACGATACCTAACCACGTAACAGGGAAGTCTTCTTGATAAATAGTTTCACCAGATGTAAATCTAAAAATAGTACATTGTTTCAAGTGATTAGCATCGAGTCCATATTCATAAAGTTTATCAATATGTTTTTTCTTTAGTATTGTTTTGATCATCATTGTATTCCTCTTTAACTATCATAACAATACTTTAAGTAAAATAGTAGGACAAAAGTCCTACTGTTAAAATAAGTTATTCACCTATAATCTAAATAGAGGTGATTGTATGTATTCATTTTTAGCATTACTATCAGGATTTTTATTGGCATTAATGATTACTATGAATGGTATGCTTGCGCAAGCCTATAATATTTATCTTGCGGCAATAATATTGCATGTGGTAGCAGTCATCTTTTCATTTATACTTTGTAG
>NZ_JAVXGL010000130.1:0-790 GCF_036657415.1 Anaerorhabdus sp.
ATGGAGACGTGCTTCATTTTAGATTTAATGTTTAGCTAGGAAGAATAGAAGGCAAGGAATTCTTAATCTTTGTCTTTTTTTTATAAAAAGACCATTTAAATACATTCGTGATAAATCACGGATAAAGTTATAAATCTTTTATTATATGCTCTTATCTCTAAGAAAGAGTAAGCTATTGTAATCGCTTACTTGATGAAGTAACATGTGAATGCAAGGAAATCTTTAGAAAGGAGGAAATTTTATATGATGCAAAAGATTCAAAGATTTGGTGGTGCTATGTTTACTCCTGTTTTGTTATTTGCCTTTGCGGGAATCACAATTGGAGTTGGAACATTATTTACCACTGAAGCAATTATGGGTGGTTTAGCAAATCCTGAAGGATTATGGTTTCAATGTTGGAATGTTATTCTTCAAGGAGGTTGGACAGTATTCAATCAATTGCCATTAATCTTCGTGGTAGGTTTACCAATTGGTTTAGCAAAGAAACAACAAGCAAGATGTTGTATGGAATCATTAGTTCTATATTTAACGTTTCAATATTTCCTAAGTACAATATTAAATCAATGGGGTAACTTGTTCAATGTAAACTTTGCACAAGACCCAGGAGGAATTAGTGGCTTGACTCTTGTAGCGAATATTAAAACATTAGATATGGGAATGATTGGAGCATTAATTATATCCGGTATTGTAATTATGCTACACAACAAAAAATTACAAAAAACATTACCATAATGGAATTTAACATTATCTCGATCATACTTTTTTGTCATCTTATGAATCTAATATTAAA
>NZ_JAVXGL010000130.1:800-3592 GCF_036657415.1 Anaerorhabdus sp.
TACTTCGATAAAACATTACCAGAATGGATGGGTACATTCTCTGGTTCATCCTTTGTGGTCATCGTTGGATTCTTTGTTTTAATACCAGTCGCTTTATTATCCGCAGCATTTTGGCCATTAGTACAAAATGGAATGCGTTTATTTCAAGGCTTTATATCAAGTGCAGGTAGCTTAGGGGTTTGGATATTTATTTTTATGGAACGTATCTTAATTCCATTTGGACTTCATCACTTGTTATATTTCCCATTCTTTTATGATTCAGCTATCGTAAACGGAGGAATATTCTCAACATGGGCAAATCAACTTCCAGCACTCGCTGCGAGTAGTGAACCTTTAAAGGAATTAGCACCTTATGCATGGCCAACACTAACTGGACTTTCTAAAATATTTGGATGTCCAGGAATAGCACTCGCATTCTATGCAACAGCTAAAAAAAGCAAGAAAACAAAAATTGCAGGATTATTAATACCAATCACACTGACTGCAATTGTCTGTGGGGTTACAGAACCAATAGAGTTTACATTCTTATTTATTGCTCCAGTACTATTTGTAGTACATGCGTTGTTAGCCGCAACACTTGCTACGATTGCTAATATGTTAGGCGTAGTTGGAGTTCTATCAGGAGGTTTAATTGAAATGTCTGCTTTAAATTTCATTCCTCTAATGGCAGCACACTGGCAAACTTATTTAACTTTGTTAATAGTAGGATTGATATTTACAGGTATTTACTTTGTTGTATTCCGTTACTTGATCTTGAAATTTGATTTTAAAACACCAGGACGTGAAGATGATGAGGAAGAAATAACCTTTAATACCAAAGCAGATTTTAAAGAAAAGCAAGCTGTAGGCAACAGCATAGCAACAGAAATATTAATTGCTTTAGGTGGAAAAGCAAATATTGAAGATGTTACCAATTGTGCAACTCGTTTAAGAGTGAATGTAATAGATGAAACACTAGTAAAAGATGATAAATACTTTAAAACAATAGGAACCCATGGTTTAAAAGCAACAAAGAGGAATATTCAGGTAATTGTAGGATTATCCGTACCAAAAGTAAGAGAAGAATTTGAATCGTTACTATAAACGAAAGTAGGTAAACCATATGAAGAAGTTAAAAATAAACACGAAGGTTAATAAAGGGATGCATCGATATTTTCTAATCACAGAGCTTTTCTTGGCTATCACTCCAATTATTTGTTATTTCTATGTATCAATGTTGGCACTAAATCTTCATGTGACCTTTCAAGATATGCTAGTAAAGGATCCAAACATTACGATTATATTTTTAATCGCTATGATCAATCCTTATATAGCTTACTTGATTCATCTCATATATAAGAAGTTGGAAACAAAGGATACAACGTTTGTACTTATTAATATGTTCTTCTTATTAATAGCCCAACTCTTAACGATGAATGTGTTCTATTTTATGATGCTACTTTATGTGTTTTATAAAGCTATCAATTATTACCATGTAGATGTAAAAAAAGCATGGAAATCTATCACAATAAAACAATCGTTTTATTGTGGTGGAGGTAGCTTCTTAGTAATTATGTTAAGTTCAGTATGTTTATATTCAACCATTAGATTAATGTAAAAATAGGAGGAATTTAAAAATGGAAAAGAATTATTCAATTACAATCGCAGGTGGAGGTAGTACTTTCACACCAGGAATTTGTTTATTATTATTAGATCATATGGAACGTTTCCCAGTTCGTAAAATTACATTCTACGACAACAACAAAGAACGCCAAGAAACGATCGCAAAAGCTTGTGAAATTTATATGAAAGACAATGCTCCAGACGTAGCATTTAACTATACAACAGATCCTGAAACAGCCTTCAGTGATGTTGACTTTGTTATGTGCCATATTCGTGTTGGATTATATGCAATGCGTGAAAAAGATGAAAAGATTCCTTTAAAATATGGTGTACTAGGACAAGAAACTTGTGGTGCTGGTGGAATTGCTTATGGAATGCGTTCAATTGGTGGAGTATTAGAAGTATTAGATTATATGGAAAAATATTCACCTAATGCGTGGATGTTGAACTACTCTAATCCAGCTGCTATTGTTGCAGAAGCAACAAGACGTTTACGTCCTAATTCTCATATCTTAAATATTTGTGATATGCCAATTGACTTAGAAGAAAAAATGGCAAATATGATTGGATTAAAATCAAGAAAAGAAATGTCTGTAGGTTATTACGGTTTAAACCACTTTGGATGGTGGCACAAGATTGAAGATAAGGCAGGAAATGATTTAATGCCTGAAATCAAAAAACATATAGCTGCTAATGGATTTGCGGATGCTTTATCAGGAACAAATCAACATGTTGAACAAAGTTGGATTGAAACATTTTCTAAAGCAAAAGATGTATATGCCTTAGATCCTACTACAATTCCTAATACGTATTTGAAGTATTATTTATACCCTGACTATGTTGTAGAACATTCTGATATTAACCATACACGTGCAAATGAAGTAATGGAACATCGTGAAAAAAATATTTTTGCTGCTTGCAGAGATATAATTGCTAAGGGAACTAGTGTAGGATCTGCATTTGAACCCGATGCTCATGCTGAATATATTGTTGACTTAGCTTGTGCTATCGCAAAAAACACCAAAGAAAAAATGTTATTAATTGTACCAAATGAAGGAGCGATTGAAAACTTTGATAGAACAGCAATGGTGGAAATCCCTTGTATTGTTGGTAAAAATGGCTATGAAAGAATTGTTCAGGGAGCAATTCCACAATTCCAAAAGGGATTAATGGAACAACAAGTATCTGTC
>NZ_JAVXGL010000131.1:0-3563 GCF_036657415.1 Anaerorhabdus sp.
TCATACCATTTATCGCAGTTAAAAAAAGCGGGACTTGTTAATGAAGAAAAACAGAAAAATTTTATTTATTATGAAATAAACCTATCGGTATTCGAAGACATACTGATGTGGATCCAGCAACTAGGAGGATATAAGGATGAGTAATGTGAAATGGAAAACACTCATTATTACAAGTTTATTGTGTTTGGCACCAATTTTGGTAGGAATTTATTACTATAACGATTTACCAAATATGGTTGCGATACATTTTAACTTTAAAGGGCAACCAGATAGTTATATCCCTAAAAATATATTTATCTTCTTGTTGCCTGTGTTGATTGCATTTATGCAAGCTCTTGTCTGTTATCAAAATGATGTTGTTAATAAAGGTTTGAAAACACCACGTGTTGAATACATTTTTAAATCAATACTTCCGATTACATGTGTTATTGTTTATTTATTAAGCGTAGGAATATCAATGGGAGCAAAATTAGATTTAAGAAGAATTATGTTAGCGTTCTTAGGAATTCTATTTATCTTAATAGGAAACTACATGCCTAAAACAAGTGGAAATTATCGTACGAAAGTCATGTTGAATGGAAATTTAATAGGTTTAGGATATTTTAAAAAATATTATAATATGGATCCGGATGAAAGAAAGAAACATTATACAGTATTTGGATACTTATTATTTGTAATTGGAATCATATACCTAATCACTATTTTCTTAAATGAATGGGTTTCGATGTTTGTTGTTGCTGGTACTATCTTATTAATGGTAATTTATAGTATTTGGATTTTTGTGAAAGTATCAAGAAATTCTTAGAAAGAAGAGGATAAAAAATGTTAGTAGTTAAGGATTTTCATAAATCATATGGAAATAAAGAAATTGTTAAAGGAATTTCATTTGAAGTAAATGATGGAGAGATATTTGGATTTATTGGGCACAATGGTGCTGGTAAAACAACAACAATTAAGAGTATTGTAGGTATTCTTGATTTTGAAAGTGGTGAAATTTTAATTGATGGAAAAAGTATCAAGAAAAATCCAATTGATTGTAAAAAGATACTAGCATATATACCTGATAACCCAGATCTTTATGAACATTTGACAGGTATTAAATACTTAAATTTTATTTGTGATTTATATGATGTACCCAGCGATGTACGTTTGACAAGAATTAAAGAATTATCAAGTGAATTAGAATTGGAACAAAATTTAGGAGATAGTATTAGTTCTTATTCACATGGGATGAAACAAAAGCTGGCACTTATTAGTGCCTTTGTACATAATCCTAAATTGCTTGTATTGGATGAACCATTTGTTGGGTTAGATCCTAAAGCGGCATTCACACTGAAGAAAAGAATGAGAAAGATGTGTGATGAAGGATGTTCAATTTTCTTCTCTTCACACGTCTTAGAAGTAGTTGAAAAACTATGTGATAAAGTTGCGATATTAAAAGATGGAGTAATCATGTTACAAGGAGATACAGAAGAAATAATCAGTAAGAATTCATTAGAAGAAATATTCTTGGGAATAGAAAAATGAAAAAGTTTCTAGAACTAGCAAAAATCCAAATCTCAGAATTTATGAATTCTTCAATGCGGACAGGAAGTAAAAAAATACAAGGTAAAATTCTTCTTCTCGTGATTTTTTCATCGATATTGGCTGCCTCTGGTATCTATGCTTCTGGTATATATTTGGGATTACCAGATGGCTATAAAGACTTAACGTTATATCTAATGAGTGCTGCATCAATTCTTGTAATCTTTGTGATTTCAATTTCTACTGCTCAAGGGCAACTATTTCAGTTCAAAGATTTTGATCGACTTATGAGTTGGCCAATATCAAGAACACAAGTATTCTTAGCGAAAATCACTTCGTTTGTTTCGTTGAATATGTTATATCAAACAGTGTTTATTATCCCAGCATTAATTGTTTATGGAATTAATGAACACATGGGAATTTTGTTTTATATATTTGGTATTGTGGGATCTTTCTTCCTATCATTCATTCCGTTATCTTTCGCAAGTTTGATAGCACTTGGAATTCGTCGTATTGCGGGTAATGGAAGATTCAAAACATTGTTTGTGAACTTGGGAACTTTTGTGTTGATGGCTGGAATTCTATTTCTAAGCTTTTCAGTTCCAAGTTTAGAAGAAACAGCGATACCAATGGAATTTTTTAATGAAATATATAAATTTTTAGAATTATACTTATTTCCAGTCTTTTGGTATGTTAAAGGTACCGTTGATGGTAATCTAGTTTATTTACTTGGATCAATATTGGTATGTACGGCGATACTTGTATTATTTATCTTTTTCTTTAGTAAAACATTTATATCAATCAATAGTCGTGTGCAAGAAGGGTATAAAGTTAAAAACTTTAAACTTGGACGAACAAATTCAAACAGTGCATTATCCGCTTTATTTAAAAAAGAGTTGATGAAAGTATTTGCGAATTCAATGTATTTCTTTAATCTTGCAATAGGACAAGTGATGTTGATTGTAGGTGGTGTGGTTCTTGTTATTAACAAGAGTCAGGTAGATACAATGCTTGCACAATTTGGAATAACTGGACTAGAATTGAAATCGACATTCTTCGGTCTAATTTGTTCAGCAATTTGTTTGTTTGCGTTAATGACACCGACTTCAAGTGTGAGTATCTCCCTAGAAGGTAAACAATGGTGGATTACAAAGACAATTCCTGTGAAAACTGAAATTATCTTTATATCAAAAGCGTTGGTAAATGCAGTTATTATTTGGATACCTTCAGCAATCGGGTTTATTCTTGTTTCTATTGGTTTCAGTTTTTCGATTATAGAAATTTTATTAGGGCTCTTATTGATTTTCTTTATGGGAATATTTGTAGGATTCCTAGGATTATCAATTAATATGAATTTTCCTAAATTAGAATTCGATCGTGAAATACTCGTTATCAAACAAAGTATGAGTTCATTTATATCAATTATGGGTGGAATAGTTTTAGGTGCTTTAATTATTTTCCTATATATCAATTTAACAGAATTCATGTCATCTTCATTAATTATTACTATTTTTACACTCGGAATTATTTTGTTAGATATTGGACTTTGGCTCTATTTGAAATCAGTGGGTATTCGTAAATTCAAAGAATTATATTAAGATGATGGAAACATCATCTTTTTGTTTTGAGTAAATAACTTGTATTCGTAAATGATTTTGTGAATAATAATAGGGGAGGGTTTTAGAATGTTAGAACAACTTATAGCTTGGGGGCCAATTGCATTAGCTTTAGCAGCGTCATTATTTACTTGGGGAATGACAGCGTTAGGTGCAGGGATGGTTTTCTTTTTCAAAGATATTAATCAACGGGTATTAAATGGAATGTTGGGTTTTGCATCAGGAGTTATGATAGCAGCGAGTTTCTTTTCGTTGATAGCACCAGCAATTGATTTATCTGCAGAATTAAATATGATTCCATGGGCAGTCGTTTCAATTGGATTTGGTGCAGGAGCTGTTTTTCTTTGGATTTCAGATCATCTGATTCCTCATATTCATTTTCAAGATAAAACAAATCATGTTGAAGGAATTCCTTCAAAATTA
>NZ_JAVXGL010000132.1:0-3545 GCF_036657415.1 Anaerorhabdus sp.
AACTTTAATAGATAATCTGGATAACTATCGTATTTTCTATGGAATTCAGGATTACGTTACGACTACATTACCTTATCTTCCAATTACTTACTATTTGATATACATACCAACAGAAAGAGAGGGTACGTATTTATTGAATATTGTGGAAGACGGTGAAGTGGAAGTTGAAAGTAAAACCTATTATTCATGGGATGGAAAAAAGCTATTTCGTATATTCGATGAATTGTATAATGAAATCGATTAGTAAAAAGAGTGAGTTATCTTGCTCTTTCTTAATTTTCATCACTAATTTGTAAGAAATATTTAACTATAGACTATGAGATACTTGCTTTGACTTAAAGAGTCGGAGGTACGATATGAAAAAAATATGTATGACTTTATTGGCACTAGTACTTGTAGCTGGTTGTAGTTCAAAGCCAATTGAACCCAACGCGAATAAGACTACTGAAACACCAGAAACAAACAATGTAAAAAATACTGATGAAAGCAACAATGAAAAGAAAATTGCTTGTACAGTAAACTCAGATTCCGATAAAATCAAGACACTTTACATCATGGAAGAAAATCAAATAGTGTCTGTTATCCAAGAAACAACTTATGGACTAACAAAAGATCGGGATAAAGAATCAATTATGGAATCGATGAATTCAGATAAACAAATCTTAACAGCAATGTATAATGTAGGTTACGAAATTATTGAAACCGACACTGAAATTACTTCAAAGATTACGTATAATATTTCAAAGATTGATGAAGCAACACTTGCAGTATTAGGTTTAATGGATGAGATGAAGACTGATGGAAAATATGATATAAATAAAGTTGTCGAAGGGATGACCAAAGTTAATGCAACCTGTAGCGAGGTCATTGAATAAGTCTTGGCAAAGATTGACACAATTTCATAAATTCGATATGATTAATAAGCTATGAAGTGGAGTAGTATCTCAGTATCAATTAATAGAGAGTCAAGGTATGGTGTAACTTGATAATTGACATGAGTGAACTCGCCATTGAGCTGACCTGATTAAAAGGGTTCCGTAAATCTGCGTTAAAGATAATTGAGGGCATGGAGTAATCTATGAACTAAGGTGGTACCGCGTTAATTAACGTCCTTAGAAGTAAGGGCGTTTTTATATGCATAAGGAGAAAAATATGGAATATAATCATTTGGAAATTGAGAAAAAGTGGCAAACGTTTTGGGATAACAACCAAACTTTTAGAACAGATGTATGGGATTTTAGTAAACCGAAATATTATGCTTTGGATATGTTTCCTTATCCATCAGGACATGGATTACATGTAGGGCATCCAGAAGGATATACAGCGACTGATATTGTTTGCCGAATGAAAAGAATGCAAGGCTACAATGTTCTTCATCCAATGGGATTTGATTCATTTGGTTTACCAGCAGAGCAATATGCCATTCAAACGGGAAATCATCCAGAAGGATTTACACTAGATAACATTAAAACATTTACAACACAATTGAAAATGTTAGGTTTTTCATTTGATTGGGATAAAGAAGTATCAACATGTGATCCGCATTTTTATAAATGGACGCAATGGATTTTCAAACAACTTTACGAAGATGGCTTAGCAAAATATGTTGATTTTCCTGTTAACTGGTGTGAAGAATTAGGAACAGTACTTGCGAATGATGAAATTATTGATGGTAAGTCTGAACGTGGTGGATATCCTGTTGTTCGTAAAATGATGAAACAATGGGTAATTGATATTGTTAAATATGCGGATCGTTTACTTGAAGGATTGGATGAAATCGATTGGCCAGAGTCTACAAAAGAAATTCAACGTAATTGGATTGGCAAATCTAAAGGGGCGCATGTTAATTTTAAAGTTGATGGATATGAGGATTTCTTTACAGTATTTACAACACGTTGTGATACATTATTTGGTGCGACATATTGTGTATTGGCTCCTGAACATGCATTGGTTGACAAAATTACTACTGCTGAGCAAAAGAGTGCAGTAAGCACATATAAACAAGAATGTGCATCTAAATCAGATATGGAACGAACAGAATTAAATAAAGATAAGACAGGTGTATTCACAGGTGCTTATGCAATAAATCCTGTTAATCAGAAAAAGATTCCTATTTGGATTTCTGACTACGTACTTGCGTCATATGGTACGGGAGCAATTATGGCAGTTCCTGCTCATGATGAACGTGATTATGCGTTCGCAAAGAAATTCGGTATTGAAATCATTCCAGTACTTGAGGGTGGAAGTGTTGAACACGAAGCTATGGTTGAAGATGGTCTTCATATAAATTCTGATTTCTTAGATGGATTAAATAAGGAAGATGCAATTAGCGTTATGATTGCATGGTTAGAAACGAATAAGGTTGGGGAAGCAAAGATTAACTATCGTTTACGTGAATGGATTTTTGCACGTCAACGTTATTGGGGTGAACCAATTCCAGTTGTTCATTTTGATGATGGCTCAATGGGTGCTTTAGCAGATGATGAATTACCACTAATTTTGCCAGAGTTAAAGGATTATAAAGGTAAATCAGGAGCTTCACCTCTTGATCAAGCAACTGATTGGGTAAATGGTGAAAAGAATGGTAAGCATTTTAAACGTGAAACATCAACGATGCCAGGTTCTGCTGGTAGTAGTTGGTACTATTTACGTTATATTGATCCACATAATAATGAAACATTTGCGGATAAAAAACTACTAGAACATTGGATGCCAGTAGATTTATACGTAGGTGGTCCAGAACATGCAGTTGGACACTTATTGTATTCACGTATGTGGAACAATTATCTTTATGACAAGGGTTTAGTTCCTACAAAAGAACCATTTAAAAGATTATTCCATCAAGGAATGATACTTGGTGAGAATGGTGAAAAAATGAGTAAATCACGTGGTAATGTAATCAATCCAGATGTAATTGTTAATAATTATGGAGCGGATACATTACGTGTATATGAAATGTTTATGGGACCATTAGAAGCTAGTAAACCTTGGAACGATAAAAGCGTAGAGGGTGCACGTAAATGGTTAGAGCGTGTATGGCGTTTATTTATGGATTCTGATCGCCTAACAAAAGAAAATGATGGTTCATTGGATTATATTTATAATGCGACAGTTAAAAAAGTTACAAGTGATATTGAAACTTTAAATATGAATACCGCTATTTCACAAATGATGATATTCATTAATGAGTGTTATAAACAGGAAACAGTGTATGAAGAATATGCATATAATTTTATTAAAATGTTATCTTGCTTTGCACCACACGTTGCTGAAGAAATGTATCAAGCACTAACAGGCAAAGAAACTATTACTTATGAACCATGGCCAACTGTTGATGAAAGTAAATTAGAATTGAATGAAGTTGAAATCGTTGTTCAAGTGAATGGAAAGATTCGTGGTAAGTTTATGGCTAGCAAAGATGAAGATAGTAAGAAGATAGAAGAAATAGCATTCAGTATTGATACTGTAAAAGCCCAAATAGATGGCAAGATAATACGTAAAGTTATTGTAATTCCGAATAAAATAGTAAATATCGTAGCTGTTTA
>NZ_JAVXGL010000133.1:0-3540 GCF_036657415.1 Anaerorhabdus sp.
TTTATCTTTCTCTACAATCTTTGATGCACAGTTTACAACTTTACTTGCTGGGTTAATTATGTACGTATTCGGTAATGGGGCAGTAAAAGGATTTGCGACAATGTTAATGATTACTGTAATTTGTACATTAGTTATCAACGTTGCAGTATCACGTTTCTTAATGAATCAACTTGTTGATTCAGGTGTATTAGATAATAAAAAAGGTTGGTTTGGAGTTAAAGTTTCTAAGATTCCAGATGTTAGCAAAAATGAAAAACAAACATATTTTGGACCTTTTGACAAAATAGATTTCTTAAAACATGCTAAAAAGATGATTCTTGTAAGCTTATCTATCTTTGCAGTTGCAATTGTAATGGCGGGGGTAAATACAGCTTCAGGAAATGGACCACTTAATTTAGGAATTGATTTCTCAAGTGGAACAAAAATTACTGTAACATCACCTGATAAAATAAATATGACTGATGTTCAAACAACATTTAAAGATTTAGGATATGACAAAGTTAAATATCAAGCTTCTGGTGATAATGCAATCTATGCAACAATTAAAGATGCATTAAATACTGAACAATTAGATGAAATTAAATCTACTTTCTTAGATATTTATGGTGAAGAACCAGGAGATAATGTAGTTACTCCAGTTGTCGGAAGAGATCTTGTTAAAAATGCAATACTATTGAGTCTATTGGCTTGGGTTGCTATGTTAGTCTATATTACATTGCGATTTAAATGGGATTATGCAGTAAGCTGTATTGTTGCACTTCTCCATGATGTGGGAATTGTATTAGCAGTATTCATTATTTTCCGTTTAGAATTCAACACTGAGCTTATTTCAGTAATCTTAGCGATTATTGGATATTCAATCAATAACTCAATTGTTGTATTTGACCGTGTTCGTGAGGATTTGAATAATGCAAAATCTTCTAAACCAAGTCCAGAATTCTATCGTGGAATTGTGAATGAAGCACTTGATAATACAATTGTTCGTTCAGTATATAGTTCAATTACTACAATTCTTCCAATTATTTGTTTATTAATATTAGGTTCAAATGCAATCTTTACATTCACATTTGCAATGTTTGTTGGATTAATTGCTGGAACTTTATCAAGTATCTTTATTGCACCACAAATTTGGTTCTATATCCGTACACATATGAAAGATAAACCAAAGAAAAAGAAGAAAAATAAAAAAGAAGAATTAGATGAATATACAATAAAAGGAATTAATGCTTAATATAAAATACTCTTCAGCCCATGAAAGGCGAAGAGTATTTTTTTTGTATTTCATGAAGAATTGTTTCAGGACAAGAGAGAAGAAAGCTATGATTGAACCAAAATATTAAATAGAGTGAAGATGCCAAGTCTTGTGTAGGACAAAGTGCTAGAATTTCTTTACCAAGTAGAGAATCTGCATCGATGGTCGAAGCAACTGCTTGGACAAGAGAATGTAGTTGTTTATTGCAAGATTCATATCGCGAACTATAAGCAGTCATTAATTCTGAAATATTTTGATAAAAATGTTGTAGTGGAAGTAGTATTGGAAAATACAAAGTTTTCCATCGTTTCAATAAAATGGGATCATTGATTAGTTGATGACAGCATTGGAGTAAATTATCTTCAAATTCATGAAGAGATGAAGATTTACTTAGTTTCATAAAGAAAACAAAAGAAGTAGTAGAAGTCGCATCAATTTCAGCAGCAGACTGATTATAAATAATTTGTTGTAAATAGATGAGATCTTCTTTGAGTTGAAGTTGTAATTCTGTAGAGATGCGATCCCACAAAAACTTCCTATATTCATCAACAGGGATATCAAGGAAGGGTGCTAAAATTAAGATTGCAATCATTCTAGCATCTGTGCAAGGAAATAAAGTTTCGATGTAATTGTTAGTGGGTTCATCCACTAGTTTTGATATAGGATAATGGTTGCAAATATAAGTGGGGGTAGCATTAGGGGGCATAGACTCAATGATAGAACATAGATTTTCAAGTTGTTTTTGATGTTCAACAATTTTTTTCTTTAATACATTTACTTGGCGATGAAAAAAATAATTTGTCATTGTTGGATATTGAAACAACTCTTGAATTGTATCAATTGAAAAACCTGTTTTTCGAAATAAGCAAATTAATTGTAGTTTTTTTAAATCAGTTTCTGTCAAATTATAATAACCATTTTCAGGATCCTTTGTTGGGGATAGTAGTTTTTTTTCAATATAAAAATGGATTGCTTTTTTTGTTAATCCTGTTAACTCCATTACTTCTTGTATACGCATTAATAATCACCACTTGAAGTATACCCTAGGGGAACGGTTTAAACAAGCAAATGTTGTGATTTTGCTAACAAACAGATAAAAATTTCACAAAGTTGAAGAAATTTAGCGTTTTTTTTGCTACTTGACTGTCCTTTTAGAGACTCTTTTATAATTAATTCACAAGCGGAGGAAAAAGAAATGAAAAAAATTTTGATTAGTTGTCTTATCTTTTTGATGACAGTATCAACCGTTGGATGTTCTAGCAAAGAAGAAGTATTCGAGGGAACATCAAAGGGTTATGGTGGAGAGGTTATAGCGAAAGTAACTTTCTCAGGTGACAAGATTAAGAAAATAGAAGTGACAGGTGCAAGTGAAACAGATGGAATTGGATCTGTTGCAATTGAGGAGTTACCTGCGAAAATTGTTGAAGCTGGAAACACCGATATTGATGTAAAAACTGGGGCAACAGTAACATCAAATGCAATTTTTGATGCCGTCAACAAAGCGATTAATTTGAAGAATGGGGTAGCTACTAAACCAATTTCATATACAGCTGGAACCTACACAGGTGTCGGTGCTGGTTATCATGGTGACGTAAAAGTAGAAGTTGAATTTGATGAAAAAAATATTTTGTCCATTCAAGTCTTAGAACAAAATGAAACCTATGGTATTGGACAAGGAATGGAGACTTCACCAATCGAATCACTTCCAACAAAAATTATGGAAACACAAGGACTTGGTGTAGATACCGTAACTGGTGCAACTGTGACATCGAACGCAATAATTGAAGCCATAAGTGATGCAGCAACACAAGCAGGTGCTGATGCTTCAGCATTAAAAGACATTAAGACAGAAAAGAAAATTCAAGATGAAAGCTATGATGTTGATGTAGTCGTTGTTGGTGCAGGTGGCGCTGGTCTTGCAGCAGCGATTCGTGCATCAGGTGATGGAGCAGATGTTCTTGTAGTTGAAAAACAAGGTATTGTTGGTGGAGCTACAACACGTTCAGGTGGAAAAGTGATGGCAGCTGGAACTACTGTTCAAAAGGAAGCTGGGATTACTGACAATGATCAAATGATGTTTGACTATCTTAAGGAAATCGGTGGAGAGTATATTGATGATACAAAGTTAAAGGCTTTCACAGACAATGCCTTGGATGTATACAATTGGATGGTTGATTTGGGTGTCAATGTTATTGATGTTGAACCAATCCATTCATCCATTGAACCAAATCGTGTTCACAACACACTTGGCGGTGGCGGTATGACAGATGGTTTTGGTGGAAATATTA
>NZ_JAVXGL010000134.1:0-2676 GCF_036657415.1 Anaerorhabdus sp.
TCAAAATATCATTAATTTCATCTGCAGTAAGATGTGCTTGATTTTGCATATAGGTAACAATCGCAGGGTCAATATCCCCACAACGTGTTCCCATCATAACACCAGCTAATGGTGTGAAACCCATTGAAGTGTTTACACATTTACCATTTTGTACTGCAGTAATAGAAGCACCGTTTCCTAAGTGGCAAGTGATAATATTAATATCCTTGATATCTTTACCAAGCAATTCAGCAGTACGTTCAGCAACATATTGATGACTAGTACCATGCGCTCCATAACGACGTACTTTATAATCTGTATACCATTCATAAGGTACTGGATACATGTAAGAAGCAGGTTCCATTGTTTGATGAAAAGCAGTGTCGAAAACAAATGTATGTCCTGCTTTTGGTAATGCAGTTTTGAAAGCACGGTATCCAACTAAATTAGCTGGGTTATGTAGTGGTGCTAAACTTGATAAGTCTTCAACAATTTTTTCATTCTCAGGTGTAACAATAACAGATTGATCAAAGTAATCTCCACCTTGAACTACACGATGTCCTGCACCAACAATTTCTTCTAAACTTTTAACTACACCAAATTCTATTAAAGAATCTAATAGAAGTTGTACAGCTACTGTGTGGTCTTTAATTGGCAATTTTTTAGTGTGTTTTTCACCATTCACCTTGATTGTAAAAACCCCTTCTTCTAATCCAATTCTCTCCGCAATACCAGAAGTTAAAACTTCTTCACTTGGCATTTCAAACAATTGGAATTTTAAAGATGATGAACCAGCATTTACAGAAATAATTTTACTCATAAATTTTCCTCCATTTATTCAGTATCTATGCATTGATCAATAATTTTATTAATTTCTTGATTATTGAACTCTTTAATCTTTTTGTAATATTCTTGTCGCTTATTAAATGATTCATAGCAGTTTAGTTTTTTTTCGAAATCTTCTAGTGCCAGTTCACTACGTTTAATTGCGTCATGAACCCCTGCCCTACTTATTGATTCAAGTTCTGCTATTTCAGTAATTGAGTAATCCTCACGAAAATAATAGTTACATATTTTTTGTTGTTTATCCGTTAGTAATTCTTCATAGAAATCCAGATAATAATTCATAAGTTCTTTTTTATTGAACATGTTGAATTCCTTCTGAAATACTATATAAATATGAATCTAAATCAAATGGTCTAAGATCTGTTTCTTTTTCACCTAAACCAATAAAATAGACTGGAATATGTAATATATTCTTAATCGCCAAGACAATTCCGCCTTTTGCTGTACCATCCATTTTAGATAAGATAATCCCTGAAACTTGTGTCGCTTCTTGAAATATCTTAGCTTGTGATAATCCATTCTGTCCTGTTGTTGAATCCAGTACTAACCAAACATGATGTGGTGCACCTTCGATTTCTCTAGTAACAACACGATGCATTTTTGCTAGTTCATTCATCAAATTTTGTTTGTTTTGTAAACGTCCTGCTGTATCGCAAAGAAGAATATCAACTTTATTTTCTTTTGCCCAACGACAGCCATCTACTAACACACTACTAGGGTCACTTTGTTCTTTACCTTTCACACAATGAACGCCTAATTTTTCCGCCCATCTTGCTAATTGTTCAATTGCTCCTGCTCTAAATGTATCTGCTGCAACAACACCTACAGTCTTTCCTTGATCTTGGAAATAGCGAATGAGTTTAGCACACGACGTTGTTTTTCCACTTCCATTAACTCCTACCAAGAAAATCACATTTATATCATGGTCATAAGACAATTCAGGAATAGGTGTCTCATTGTATAAATCTTTCATGATTTCCATTAGGAAACTCATTGCATAACGAAATGTAATGACACTGTACTGCTTAGCCTTTTGTCTTAGTCTTTCACAAATTTCATCTGCAGTTTCAATACCAACATCACTTTCCAAAAGAACGATTGTTAATTCTTCTAGAAAATCATCATTAATTCCTTTGTATTTATAAGCTAATTCATTTAATTTTTCACCCATTGAATCTTTGGTTTTTTTGAATCCACTTAAGTATATTGCTTGATCATCTCGTTTTTTAAACTTCTCTTTTAATGTATCTAAGAAACTCATGATTTTTTCTCTTCCTGACTATCCGCAAGATCGATGGCATCTTTAAGTTCCACACGTAACATTTGTGAGACACCTTGCTTTTGCATAGTAACCCCATAAAGAACCTCACATTGTTGCATAGTTCCTGGACGATGAGTTACAACAATAAATTGCGTATCATTACTGAAGTTTGTTAAATAACGAGCAACGCGTTCAACATTTCCTTGATCTAGAGCAGCTTCTACTTCATCAAAAATACAAAGAGGTACCGGTCTTACTTTTAAGATTGAGAATAGAACACAAATTGCAATCAAGCTCTTTTCTCCACCAGAGAATAAACGAATATTTTGTACTGACTTTCCTGGAGGTTGAACATCTACATCAATTCCTGTATTTAGAATATCACTTGGATCTTCCAAAATAAGTCTTGCTTTACCACCACCAAATAGTGCTCTAAATGTATCATTTAATTCATTATTGATAGCATCAAACATTTCTTTGAATTGTTTTTTCATAACATGGTCCATTTCATCAATTGCTGAAAGGATTTTGTCACGACTATCAATTAAATCTTTTACTTGTCTGTCTAAGAATTCATAGCGTTCATTTAC
>NZ_JAVXGL010000134.1:2686-3388 GCF_036657415.1 Anaerorhabdus sp.
TCTTCAAATTCTTGTGGAGCATTCATATTGATATTACCTAGTCGTTCGATTTCACTACGAAGTTGTAACACTTCTTCTTTTGCATTTTCAATATGACTGTCACTTACTTTGGTTTGAGCAAATTCATAAGTTAACTGATATTCAGTAGCTAAACGTTGCAAATTGTTTTCAAGTTTAGTTTCTAATCTAGCTTGATCAATTTTAATAGCGTTTTGACTTGCATTTGCTGTATCTAAATCACGTCGAATTTGGCGAATTTGTTGTTCTTTGCGTTCAACATCTTGTGATACTTTAATACGATACTCACGTTTGCTACGTATAGAGTTTGTAATTTCATCACGTCGTGAATAAGCTTCATTCAAATGAATTATAACTTCATCTGCAAAATTAGCATCATGATTTTCTTCATCATTTGGACGAATTAATTCATAATCATTTTTCAGCTTTTCATATTTAGAACGTTTCGCATCAACAACTGGTTCCAATTGTGCAGAACTTATTCGATGCTCCATTAAACCACGTTCTAACTCTTCACGTTTTCGTTGAGTATCTGCTAAACCTTTTTCTGCTAACGCACAAGCAGCAACTTGGCTATCTATTAATTGTACGATTTCTTCATATTCTTTTTTAACAGTTAGTAAGGAAGCACTATTCTTAGATTTACCACCTGTCATTGATCCACCTTTATGAATATCATCTCCA
>NZ_JAVXGL010000135.1:0-3380 GCF_036657415.1 Anaerorhabdus sp.
AAGGAACAGATTTATAACTAGAAATATTTGATGATAAGTAAGTTTTACGTTTATGGCTTAAAAAGAAAATTCCTTTTCCTAAGATAATAAGCAATGAGTATAAATAAAAGGTATTCGTTCTCTTATAAGAGTGAATACCTTTTTGTTGTGTATGTTATAAGTCTTTTGCTAAATCATATCCGGCATGGATTGCGTCTTTTAAGTTGCCTACATGTTCACAATCACCAATCGTGTGATATGGAATGGCAAGTTCTTTTAGCGTATCTGATAAAGTGGTGTCACTACGATATCCCATGGCAAGAACTAAGGTATCTGCATCATCAATGCAAATTGTTTTGCCATCTTTTTCATAGTATATTTTGTCTTCTTCAACACGTTGTACTTTTGCATTACAATTGATTTGGACACCTTTACTCATTAATCTTTGCATTAACAAACTTCGACCAGGGCCGCTCTCTGTTGCCATCAAGCTTTTGGTCATTTCAATTAGGATAATTTCGCGATCTCTTGGATATTGATCGTATACTAAAGGTGCTAAATAATCAGCTGTTTCACAACCAACAGAGCCTCCACCAATAATGACTATTTTACGACCAGGGAAAGCAATACCAGCCAAGATATCATCTGCACTTACACATTGTTTGAAGTTGGTAAATGATTTTACAATAATAGGTTTTGCTCCGTTGCTCATAATTATTTCATAATCGGAAAATTCTTGTGCTATCGTATCTTTTGCAAGAGTACAATTTAAACGAATGTCCACACCAGTCATGGCTAATTTATGGCTCATGTATTTTGTGACTTTAGCTATATCTTGTTTTGCGATAGGAACACAGGCTAATCGCATTAATCCACCTAGTTCATCTTTGTGTTCGCAGAGTACAACATGGTGTCCACGCTTTTTGGCTACGTATGCCGCTTCCATGCCAGCAGGACCACCACCGATCACTAGGATGTTTTTTTTCTTGTCTGCTAATTGAATTGTTTCTTCGTTCTCTATTTCAAGAGAAGGATTAATACTACAAGAAACTCGTTTTCCAAACATAATACCATTTAGACAACGCAAACAACCAATACATGGACGAATATCGATTTCATTTCCATTTTGTGCTTTGTTAACAAATTCTGAATCACATAAGTTGGCACGTCCCATCATTACGATGTCAGCTTTACCATTTGCAATTATTTCTTCTGCAATCCATGGCTCAATAATTCTTCCAACCGTTGCGACAGGGATGCTTACATATTTTTTAATCTCTTCAGAAGATGCAATATGTGCACCTTGTTTTGTACCAGGGGCAGGGATAGAACTAGCTCGTTTAATAGTTGCACCTCCAGATACATGGAGCATATCAGCGCCATGCTTTTCAAGTTGTTTTGCAACGTAAATAGCATCGTTTAAGTTTAGACCACCATCACTATATTCATCACCAGATATTCGCACATCTATAATAAAATTTTTACCACATACACGACGAACTTCATCAAGGACTTCTAAGACTAGTTTTAAACGTCCATTGATATCTCCACCGTATTCATCACTGCGTTTGTTAAAGGTAGGAGATAGAAATCCTCCTAACAAACCATGGGCATGTGCAGCGTGGATTTCTACACCATCACCTTGCGCTATTTGCACTCTTAAAGCGGCTTCTCCAAATTGTTTGATAATCTTCTTTAATTCTGGAATTGTAGCGGGTCTTGGTGCTTCTTTTGCATAAGAAGGACCTATGTTAGATGGAGCAATTAAACGAGGTGTTCCTGGGATTGGAAAAGCCATATAGGCAGGATGAAATAATTGTGGAATGATTTTTGATCCATATTGATGGACGCTATCAGCTAGTTTTTTCCATCCAGGTATGTAGGAGTCATCTGCTATCGAAATATCTCCAGGTAGATAGGTGTAAACAGGTTCTATGGTGGTGACTTCAGTGATGATTAAGCCTACACCACCTTTTGCGCGAGCGCTATAGTGCTCGATTAGCGTATCGGTAATATATCCTTTATCAGCTAAATTTGTTGAAACAGGGGGCATAAAAATACGGTTTTTTACAGTTGTTTCACCAATCTTAATTGGTGAGAAAAGATTTGGATAATTGTTCATAAGTACATCTCCTTTTTCTTTATTTTAGCATATTATGATTTTGTAATCGCTATCATAAAAGGATATAATAGGGCATATTTTGTCATAGTAAATACATTTATTAAAGAATAGAAAAGGATTTTGTACAAAAAATGACTTACTATTTCTTGATATCGATACATAATTCATCTTTTGTATGAGTGAGTGTTGTTTGTGTTGCTAAAGATTGATTGATATGACAAATGATATGATGATCCTTGTTGACGATTTTAATACCAGCATTTTCATAAAGGGTATCTTCTAAAGCAAGTAGTAAATGTTCTAATAATGTACTTGTTTTTTCATCAATGGAAAGAACTTGTTCCTTTTTGCTATCATTGATAGTTATGTTCTTAATAAAACGTTTGCGATAGAGACTTGGCGTTATTCCATATAAATCTTTAAACGCTGTTGTATACGCTTTAGAGTTTGGTAATCCAAAGGTTGCGGCTATTTCTTCAATGGTTCTTTTTCCTTCAAGAATTGCTTCCATTGAGGCTCGTATACGAACATAAGAAAGATATTTTACAAAAGAAATGCGGGTATATTTCTTAAAAAGTTTTGAAGTATATGAAATACTAAAAGATAAGGTGTTTGCTAAGTCTTCTAAATAGAGTTCTTCTTTATAGTGTTCATCAATATAACGAATAGCTTTCATATAGTTTTCATGATGAACTTCTTGGAATGGCAAATGTTCTATTGGGAATTGTTGATGATTACTAGCGATGTAGATAAGTTCCATCATGAGTACATTGAGCTCAAATAAATTTTTATCTTTCCTCATAACAACGTGTAGCAAAGAACCTATTTTTTGTTTTAGTTTCATTAATAATTTGAAATTTTGTTGTTTCGTACAAATCAAAGATTCGAAGGCTTTGTCGTTGTTTCCAACCATTGCACCAGCCATACATGCAAAATCAATATGAATGGTTAGAATTACATTTTCTTGTTGACCAGTTTGGTGCATCATATGAATATCATTTGGCGCTATTAATACAAGTTCATGTTCTTTGAGAGAACTGGTAAAATGTTCACTAATAACTTCATACTCTCCTTTTAGTACATAGGAAATTTCTAAACTACTCTGTCGTGCAAATACTTGAGTATCGAAGCTATTGATACTCAAACTTAATGGATAACCAAATTTTTGTCCAGAAAAATCATAATAGTAATTCATGTTTTGCATGAGTGTCACTCCTTTTTATGATAGAACTATTGATGTACATCAACGATTTTAATCGATAATTGATCTTTTATTTCT
>NZ_JAVXGL010000136.1:0-3250 GCF_036657415.1 Anaerorhabdus sp.
ATTAGGTTGCGATTTATAGTGTAAGTAGGAAAAAGAAAAAGGAGAACTTACTTATGAAACCAACAAAAAAAGCAAGTGAAATGAGTATTCAAGAATTAGCTAGTTATATTGACTACTCGGTATTAAAACCAGAATTTACACAACAAGAAATTATCGATTTGACAAAAGATGGAGTGCAATTAGGTTGCGCTACAATTTGTGTTAACCCTGGATATTTGTCATTATTAGAACCTTATGTGAAAGGTAGTATTACACAACTTTGTCCTGTATGTGACTTCCCATTTGGGACAAGTTCAACACAATCAAAAGTAGCACAAATTGAAATTGCTGCACATTATGGTAGTGTGAAAGAAGTTGATATTGTTGCGAACTTTGGACATATTCGTAGTGGGATGTATGATGAAGTCACAAAAGATTTAAAAGCATGCGCAGATGTTGCACATAAATATGGGAAAGAATTAAAAGCGATTTTTGAAACAGATGCCTTAAATGAAGAACAAATTAAAAAGACTTGTGCATGTTGTGTTGAAGCTGGAGTAGATTTTGTAAAGACTAGTACAGGATTCTTAACAGGATTTGAAGGACATGGAGCAACTATTGAAACCATTGCGTTAATGATGAATGAAGTAGATGGGAAATGTAAAGTAAAAGGTAGCGGAGCAATTCGTACAAGAGAACATTTCTTAGCCTTAATTGATATGGGGATTGATCGTATGGGAGTTGGCTATAAATCAGTACCAGTTGTATTAGGGTTAGATAAAAACGTAAGTACAGATACTTATTAAGTAAAATATGTGGGGCATCGTGAGGGAAACGATGCCCTTTTGTGTACAAGGATTAATTATATGAAAGAATTATTAAGTATAAAAGTAGAAAACAAGGATTGTGATTTTGAACGCATAGATAGATTGCGTGATAAGATGTAAAAACGTCTTGCTAATATCTTTTCATAAAGGGCATTGCTGTATACGACCTCATTTTGATACTAAATTAATTATAATATAAGAAGATAACCAAGATAAAACTTGGGATATTGCGATAAAAAACTATAAAACGCAAGGTTTTATGCTTATGTTTGCGAAAACTGAAGAAAAAGCGTTGAATTTGTAAAATAAATCGCTTACCATGTAATAGGAAGGAAATGCCTATGTCAAAAACTACAAATGCTAGAAGAGATGAAATTAGTAAAATGGTCTTAAGTGAATGTGAAGTGAAAGTAAAAGATTTAGCGCGTATTTTTCATGTTTCTATGGAAACCATCCGTAAGGATTTAAACTATTTAGATGAACTTGGAATGGTGAATAAAACGCATGGTGGTGCTAGTGTGATGAATGAGTATTTTCAATTGCCAGTCAATGTTAAACTACAAGAAAACGTTGATATTAAACGAAGTATAGCGCGAAGAGCATTGGACTTAATTGAAGATAACAGTGTGGTTTTTATGGATGCTGGAAGTACCATGATTCAATTGGCTAAATTGTTGTCAATTAAGAAACGATTAACAATTATCACGAACTCAATTGTAGTTGCGAATATTGCCTTGGAAAGCAATCAGAATGTAATTTGTACTGGAGGAGTTGCTCAAAAACGTGGAAAATGTTTGGTTGGCTGCTTTGCTACAGATGTGATTGATTCTATCCATATTGATACGATGATCACGGGATCAGATGGATTTAAAGGGATGGATGGTCCGACGACATTTTCATTAGAAGAAGCAGATATTAGAAAACATGTGATAAAGAATTCAGAACGAAAGATTCTTATCTGCGATGCTTCTAAGTTTTCAAAAACATCAACATATCAATTTGCAAAGTTTGAGGAATACGATTATTTTGTCACAAACGAGAGTGATGAGTTAGATCAAAAGATTTTAAATCGTGTGAAGCACGTCATTATTGTATAAGGAGAATAAGAAGATGAAATTACAAATTGCATTAGATACACTTACATTAGAAGAAAGCATGGCTTTACTAGATGAAACGAAGGACTATGTAGATGTTATAGAGGTGGGAACGCCTTTTATAATAGAAGAAGGAATGCGCCCTGTAAGGGAATTGAAAAAACGCTACCCTAATTTAGAAGTATTGGCTGATACAAAAATAATGGATGCAGGTGAACTAGAAGCAGACTATGCTTTTAGAGCGGGTGCTGATATTGTAACAGTTCTTGGGGCTAGTCATGATGAAACGGTGTTAGGGGCTTTAAAAGCAGCGAAAAAGCATGGTGGAAAGATTATGATTGATATGATTGCGGTAAAGGATTTAGCAACAAGAACTAAAGAATTAGATGCTATGGGAGTAGATTTAATTTGTGTACACACAGCGTTTGATGTACAATCCACACAAAAAGGTCCTCTTGATGAATTAAAGCTTGTTAATACGTTAGTAAAACATGCAAAATCAGCAGTTGCTGGTGGTGTAAAACTTGCTACTATAGATGATATTGTGCGCGAAGGTGCAGAGGTGATTGTTGTTGGTGGAGCAATCAGTAATGCAAGCGAACGCGCAAATATGGCCAAAGAAATGAAAGGGCATATGCACTAGGATAAAATGATGAATAATAAAGAATATGGAAGTATTGTACTACGTGAATTAGAACATACACTGAGTAGTATAGATACATTGAAAGCAGAAGAATTTGTGGGTCTTATAGAAAGTGTTCAAGAAGTATATTGTGCAGGAGCTGGAAGAAGTGGTTTTCAAGTAAAAGGTTTTGCAATGCGTTTAATGCATATGGGAATTACTTCCTTTGTTGTAGGAGAAACGTGTACACCTAATATTAAAGAAAATGGATTACTTGTTATTTGTAGTGGAAGTGGGGAAACAAAATCTTTAGTAAATCATGCGAATAAAGCAAAAGAGGTAGGGGCATATATTGCTTTAATTACCATCAATCCTAACTCAAGTATTGCACAATTGGCAGATGTCGTGATTGAAATAAGTGCACCTTCTCCAAAAAGTGCAAAACAAGGAGAGATTGCTTCTATTCAACCAATGGGTTCACTCTTTGAACAATCAGAAGGATTGTTTATGGATATTCTTATTATGATGCTAATGGAACGTAAAAAAATGACTTCTGATACCATGTTTGGACGTCATGCCAACATGGAATAGCTTTAGATAGTACCAATAGAAGATGTTATTCACAAAGCAAACAATAAAGGTGAATAACTTTTTCACGTAGAAAGAGAGAACGTATGAATACAAAAAAGTACAAGAATCAAATTATGTTAAGTGTTTTATACTTTGTA
>NZ_JAVXGL010000137.1:0-3234 GCF_036657415.1 Anaerorhabdus sp.
AAAAAGAATTTAAATCCAATATCAATTTTTAGAATTTGCTCAAATAAACGTTTAATTAAAAAAGAAAACACAAAAAGTCCAATTGATGTACTTGAAAAACTAAGAAATTTAAGTTTTTTATGCACATACGCTTTTAGATAATAATCAAATAAATTATTTTCTTTGCAAATTCTTTGATTAGCATTCCACCCATCAACAGCTTGTTGTACTAGGAAGTCTTTTACTAATTTCATATATTCATTTATTTGTTTCCATTGCATAATTGTTATTTGTTTGTCGGGAAATAGCGATGGATATTCCTTTTTAAAATTAATAATTATAGTAAGTTGTAATTTTTTCCACAAAAAAGAACTTAATATGACAATTATTATAATTGCAACTAAATACCCCAAGTAACCCCAAACACTTTGCGTATCGATAATTAATTCATACAGCACCAATGAAAATGCTCCCGTAAAGAAGGTAATGTATGCAATATAGTTATAAATATTCGGATGTTTTAAGAAACGTGAACAATGATATTCACTCAAATAATCTTGAATATATACTTTATAAAAGTCATCATTCATACATTACTCACCTCATAATGCAGTTTAACATTGTTTATTCATTGACAAAAGAAAGATGATTTCAATTTTTTTGAATAATTCCAATAAAAAAACTTGAAGTTTTAGTTTTCACTTCAAGTTCATTTATTGATTTAAGCTTTGTTTGCTGAACCAAATTGGTTAATCATTGCATTAACTTTAGCTTGGATTGCTTTTGTACCTGGAGCTAATAATTTACGAGGGTCATAACCTTTACCTTCTTGGTCTTTACCAGCCATGATATATTCACGTGTAGCGTCAGCAAATACTAATTGAAGTTCAGTATTAACGTTGATTTTTGAAACTCCTAATGAAATTGCTTTTGCAATTTGATCAGCTGGAATTCCTGAACCGCCATGTAAAACAAGTGGTTTACCATCTGTAGCTTCTTGGATTTTACCAAGAACATCAAAGTTTAGTCCTGCCCAGTTAGCTGGATATTTACCATGAATATTACCAATACCTGCTGCTAAGAAGTCAACTCCTAAACCAGCAATTGTTGAACATTCTGCTGGATCAGCACATTCACCCATACCTACAACACCATCTTCTTCTCCACCAATTGAACCAACTTCACATTCAACTGAAATTCCTTTTGAATGAGCAAGTGCGATAATTTCTTTTGATTTTTCTAAGTTTTCTTGGAAATCATAGTGAGAACCATCAAACATTACTGAAGTGAAACCAGCTGCGATAGCTTCTTTAGCTCCTTCGTATGAACCATGGTCAAGGTGAATTGCTACTGGAACTGTAATTCCCATTGCATCATGAACTTCTTTAACCATAGCTACTACAGTCTTATATCCGCACATGTATTTGCCTGCACCTTCAGAAACCCCAAGCATAACTGGAGATTTTGTTTCTTCTGCAGCTGCAAGAATTGCTTTAGTCCATTCTAGGTTATTGATGTTGAATGCACCTACTGCGTAGTGACCTGCATGTGCTTTTTGAATCATTTCTGTTGCTGATACTAATACCATACTGTTTATTCCTCCTAATTTTTGAACAACTTTATTTTATACCATAAACTCTTAAATGAAAAGTCTAATAATTATGGAATAACCTTGTTTGTTTTGCTATAATTATAAATGTTTTGAAAGAGGTGGGACTATGAAAAAAATTGCTTTTGATAATGACAAGTATATCTCCATGCAATCTGAGAAAATTGCAGAGCGAATTGAACAGTTTGGAGGAAAGCTCTACCTTGAGTTTGGTGGCAAACTTTTCGACGATTTTCATGCATCCCGCGTATTACCTGGTTTTATGCCTGATAGCAAGGTGAAGATGCTTGAAAAACTTAAAGATAAAGTTGAACTTATTATTGTAATAAGTGCACATGATATCGAAAAGAATAAAGTAAGAAGCGATTTAGGCATCACTTATGATTTAGATTGCTTACGCTTAATTGATGCTTTTAGAAGTATTGACTTCTATGTTGGAAGTGTTGTTATATCGCATTATGCTAAACAACCTACTGCCGATGCATTCAAAAAGAAATTGGAAGGATTAGGTATAAAAGTATCTTTACATTATCCAATTCAAGGATATCCTTCAAATGTTGACCACATTGTTTCTGATGAAGGCTTCGGATTAAATGACTATATTGAAACTGAACGCGAGCTAGTTGTAGTTACTGCTCCAGGTCCTGGTTCTGGTAAAATGGCCACATGTCTTTCGCAACTTTATCACGATCAAAAAAGAAATATCAAATCTGGATATGCTAAATTTGAAACATTCCCAATTTGGAATGTACCGCTAAAACATCCAGTAAACTTAGCTTATGAAGCTGCAACAGCTGACTTAAATGATATCAATATGATTGATCCATTTCATTTAGAAGCTTATGGCGAACAAGCAATCAACTATAACCGTGATGTAGAAGTATTCCCTGTATTAAGTCGTCTATTCGAAAAAATCCAAGGAACTTCTCCTTATAAATCTCCTACTGATATGGGTGTTAACATGGTTGGTAATTGCATTATTGATAATGAAGCTGCTGCAAAAGCAAGTAACGAAGAAATTGTACGTCGTTATTACAATGCCCTTGTTGATTTAAGAAGAGATTATTGTACTGAAGAAACTGTATCTAAAATTGAACTTATTATAAATAAAGCCGGAATTACTCCTGAAGTAGTCCGCCCTGTCGCAGAAGTTGCTAAGGCAAAAGCGGTAGAAACAGGTGGACCTGCTGTTGCGATTGAACTTGAAGATGGAACTATTGTCACTGGAAAAACATCTCCACTTCTTGGGGCATCAAGCGCTTGCCTATTGAACGCTCTAAAAATTTCTGCTGGTATTGATGACAGTGTACACTTAATTGCACGCGAAGTTATTGAACCTGTTCAACGCCTAAAAACAGAAATACTTGGAAATCGTAACCCTCGACTACACGTTGATGAAATATTGATTGCACTCTCTATTACCGCAATCAACAATCCAGTAACACGTTTAGCTCTTGAACAAATTGAAAAATTAAAAGATTGTGAAGTACACTCAACCGTTATTCTATCTGAAGTTGATGTTTCCACATTCAAAAAGCTTGGCGTTAATTTTACACAAGAACCTGTGTATACTACAAAAAGACTGTATCATAAATAGCTTCCACGTGTAAAACACGTGGTTCTGACTTAACCCTATAAGGGCTATT
>NZ_JAVXGL010000138.1:0-3156 GCF_036657415.1 Anaerorhabdus sp.
CCTAAACCAGTTAACGTTTCATCCAACCATTTTGCATTGTCATAGGGTGTCTTCATTTTTTTAGTAAGAATACTTTTAGATGATTCACCGATTAAATCAATCGCATGTACACAGTAATACTTACTCCAAAAAGGAATATTCTTATACCAAATGGGTGAACCGCAACTCGCTGCATGAAGTAATACTAAAGGTGGATTTCCCTTATTTCCACTACATATAACATGACTTTCACCAAAAGTAGTAGATATATAGTGTTCAACTATTGGGGAGTTTATTAAATTCAAAGACTCTTCGTATGTTTCAAAATAATCATTTTGACTCTCGAGTGTTCTAAAGTTCAGTCCCTTTTTCATTTTCTATCTCCCATGTACTTCAAATTATAATATCATTTCCAACATGATTCAATTTATATAAAAAGACTTATCAAAATATACTATTCTAATAAGTCTTTAGTTATTTTATATATTATTCCCACTCAACCGTTGCAGGTGGTTTAGAAGTAATATCGTAGCATACTCTATTCACATGCTTCACTTCATTAACAATTCTTGTTGAAATCTTATCTAAGACTTCATAAGGGATTTTAGCCCAATCGGCTGTCATTCCATCAATTGATGTAACAGCACGAATAGCAATTGTGTAATCATACGTTCTTTGATCACCCATAACACCTACTGAACGAATATCTGGTAGGCATGTAAAGTATTGCCATATTTCTCTTTCTAGCTGAGCATTCGCAATTTCTTCTCTTAAAATTGCATCTGATTCTCTTACTATTTCAAGTTTCTCTTCAGTTACTTCGCCTAGAACACGGATTCCTAATCCTGGTCCTGGGAATGGTTGTCTCCAAACCATAGACTCAGGCAATCCAAGTTCAATACCCAACGCTCTTACTTCATCTTTAAATAAAGTATTAAGTGGTTCAATTAATTTGAATTGCATATCATCAGGTAATCCACCAACATTGTGGTGTGATTTGATAGTTTGCGCTGTTTTTGTGCCACTCTCAATAACATCGGTATAAAGAGTACCTTGTGCTAACCATTTAATATCTTCACCTTGTACAAGCTTTTTAACTTCTTCATCAAATGTATAGATGAATTCATTACCAATAATTTTACGTTTTTGTTCAGGATCACTTACACCTTTTAATTTAGTAAGGAAACGAACTGATGCATCAATCTTAGTAAGATTAATTTTCATATTCTCACCAAACATTTGCATTACGCTTTCTGCTTCACCTTTACGTAATAGTCCATGATCAATAAACATACAATATAAGTTATCACCGATAGCTTTATGTAATAAGGCTGCAACTACTGAAGAATCAACTCCTCCTGATAGTGCAAGTAATACTTTGTCCTCACCCACTTGCTTTCTGATTTTTTCAACTTCCATATCAACGAAACTTTTCATTGACCAATCATTTTTTGCTTTACAAATTTTGAACACAAAATTTTTCAACATTTCTAATCCAAATTCTGAATTTCTAACCTCTGGATGATATTGAACTGTGTAAATTTGTTTCTCAGCATTACTTGCAGCTGCAAACGGACATGTTTCTGATGAAGCATCAATTACAAAACCATCTGCTAGTTTTGATACTTGGTCGCCATGAGACATCCAAACAGTTTGTTCAAGCGGTAATCCATCAAATAGTAATGATTGATTAGAAATCTTAATTGTTGCTCTACCATATTCCTTTGTATCACACGCTTTAACGCTTCCACCATTCATATGATGAGTCATTTGCATACCATAACAGATTCCCAAGATTGGTAAACCTGCATCAAAAATGGCTGGATCACATTTAAATGAATTATCATCATAAACGCTATTAGGTCCGCCACTAAATACAATTCCCTTTACATCACCCATTGCTTTAATTTCATCAATTGTTAATGTATTAGGATGTAGTTCACTATAAACACCAAATTCACGTATACGACGTGCAATTAGCTGATTATATTGACTTCCGAAATCAAGTACAATAATTTTATCTGCCATTCTTTTTCTCCTCGAATTGTTCTTTATATTACACTAAAACAGGCTATTCGTAAATAGATTTTATTCAAGAGTTTGTTGTAGAATGCGATATTTATCTAGAACTTTCATGTAGATGACTCAGTTTGGTATCCTTTTGATTCATGAAAAGCGATAGAATGTAGCAAACACTGAAACTGATTACAAAACAAACAGGATGAACAAAGTAATAATACTTAGATAATTCTCTTCAAGTAATCCCGTGGATACTACGAATAGGAACATTTTTTGAAATTTCAAATTACTTTTCCAATCGCAATCATCATAATAATCTTCTTTTATGTTATGATTTACTCAGTAAATAGTATTCAGGAGGGTTATAACATATGCATGAAATAAAATGTCCACATTGTGGTACAACGTTTACGATTGATGAAGCAAGCTATGCGGATATTCTAAATCAAGTTCGTACCAGTGAATTTAATAATGAAATCCATGAGAAATTAGAACAAATAAAAGCTCAACATAATAGTGAAGTTGCATTAATTGAAGAAAGATCACAAAACCAATTACAAAAAGAACTTGCTAGAATGGAACAAGTTATTGCTGATTTAAAAGCAAAAAACGATGCAAGTAAACAATCCGAGATTATTGCGATTGCTGATGTTGAAAAATCTATGCGCGAAGATATCATTGAACGCGATAAACAAATCGCTTTACTTAACAATAAACTTCAAGCATTAGAAGAAAGTAAGAAAGTTGAAATCATTCAAGCATTATCACAAAAAGAAAAAGAACTTCTAGAAACTCAACACAAAATAGAGCTTCTTCAAAAAGAAACAGAAATAGAAAAAGCGTCAATCAAGGAAAAATTCGATCTTGAACTACGTCAAAAGGAAGAAACAATCGCTTTTTATAAGGACTTCAAGGCTAAACAATCAACTAAAATGATAGGTGAATCACTTGAGCAACATTGTGAAATTGAATTCAATAAACTCCGTATGACCGCATTTAGAAACGCTAGCTTTTCAAAAGATAATGATGCCAAGTCTGGAAGTAAAGGTGATTACATCTATCGTGAATGTGACGAGAATGGTGTTGAAATCATATCTATTATGTTTGAAATGAAAAATGAAGAAGAACAAACGACTACAAAAAAGAAAAATGAACATT
>NZ_JAVXGL010000139.1:0-3038 GCF_036657415.1 Anaerorhabdus sp.
AAATGAAAATTGCAATAGCACAAATGGATATAATCGCAGGACAATGCGAACAAAATTTTAATAAAATGAAACAAATGATAAAGTCTGCTAAAGATGATGGTGCAGATTTGATTGTTTTCCCTGAAATGAGTATTACAGGATATATGCTTCAAGATAAGTGGACAGATACAGAATTTCTTAAGACAGTGATGGAGTACAATCATCGTATTTGTGGCTTATCAGAAAATATTGGAATAATATACGGTAACATTTTTATAAATGAGAATAAAACGGGTAGAGATGGTCGAGTAATTCGTTATAATGCTGCCTATTTTTGCATGAATAAACACTGGGTTGAAAGAGAACAAGGGGAACCAGGAATCTACATCAAACATTTATTACCAGAATACCGCATGTTCGATGATGAACGATATTTCACAAGTGCGCTTGACATGGGTCTTTCACAAGAAGAAACATGTGCCCCATTTGTTGTAGAAATAGCTGGTAAACAAATAAAAATAGGTTTGGAGATTTGTGAAGATCTATGGAGTAAAGATTATAATTTTGATGTAACTAAACATTACTTAAATAAAGATGTCGATTTAATTGTGAACGTTTCTTCAAGCCCATGGACTTTAAATAAAGAATTATCACGTGATAAACAAGTTAAAGCACATTATAAAATGAATGGTAAGTTTGTACCGTTTGTTTATGCTAATGCCTCTGGAATGCAAAATACAGGCAAGACGATTTGTATGATGGATGGTAATAGTAGAGTCTATAATGGACAAGCAGAATGCATCGCTTCATGTAATGATGCTTTTAATGAAGAATTAAAAATTGTTGATTTAACACAAATCGATATTGAAGAACCGGTGGAAAATAAATTGTTTCATGCCCTTACTAATGCAATTAAACAAGTAGATAAACAGATGTTTAATTCTAAAGTTAAGTGGATAATCGGTTTATCAGGAGGTTTAGATAGTACAATTAACGCCTGTTTATTAACTTATGCCCTTGGAACAAGTCGTGTTATTGGTTATAATATGGCTTCCCAATATAACAGTGATACAACAAAGAATAATGCTAGAAATCTTGCGGAAGGTTTAGGGATAGAAATACGTGAAGGTTCAATAGAAGGTGTTGTCAATGCGACACTGGATACAATGAAAGAATATAAATATAACAATGCAGATCATGGATTAGTGTTTGAAAATATTCAAGCAAGGATTCGTGGACACTTACTTTCAACATTTGCTTCTCTTGAAGGTGGCGTAGTAATTAATAATGGTAATAAGGTAGAAGTGGCTTTAGGTTATTGCACAATGTATGGTGATTCGATTGGTGCTTTTTCTCCTTTAGGTGATTGTACAAAAGTACAGCTATTTGAATTAGGATATTTGATGAATAAAGTTTTTAATAAAGAAGTAGTGCCAACTAATTTATTGCCGCAAATTGAAGGGGATAAAATTAAATGGGAATTACCTCCTTCAGCTGAACTTAAAGATAATCAACTGGATCCAATGAAATGGTTCTATCATGACTGGTTAATTTCAAAAATTACAGAATATCCTGGTTTTCAAGTTGAAGCAATTTGTGAGAGTTACTTGAATGGTAGTTTACTAAATAGTGAGATGGGACAATGGATAAGATATTATGGATTAGATAATCCTAAGAAGTTCATTGATGATTTAGAATGGGTAATATCAACAATGCAAAAAGCAGTTTTTAAACGTCTTCAAATGCCACCCATTGTATTGGTAAGCCGTGGAAGTTTTGGTAATGATTTTAGAGAATCACAAATAAATGCAATACCATCAATGAAATATATTGATTTAAAAGAAAAGATATTACTTATGAAAGGATTACTATGAAAATCTGTCAGTACGCAAAAAAATGTGGAGGTTGCCAATATCAAGGAATCGAGTACAGCAAGCAACTTGAAATGAAGCAAGCTAAAATGAATGAACTATTTAAACCACATCCAGTTCTTCCAATTATTGGACAAGAAAATCCATATAATTATCGTCACAAAGTATTCGCAACGTTTTCAATGAGTAAGACCAAAAAAGTGACATGTGGTATCTATGAAGAAAATAGTCATCGTGTTGTACCGATTGAAGATTGTTTAATTCAAAATGAGAAGGCAAACGCAATTCTCAAGACGATTTGCGAAATTGCGAATAAGCTTAGAATACAACCTTTTAATGAGGATCGTGGAATAGGTATTTTGAGACATGCTTATTTAAGAGTTGGCTATCATACTAATCAAATATTACTTGTATTTGTATTAGGGCAACAAGTGTTCCCTGGTAGTAAAGAGTTCATGAAAATTTTGCGTGAAAAACATCCTGAAATCACAACAATTTGTACACAAGTTAACGCAAGGAAAACAAGTGTTGTCTTGGGTGAACAAGAAAAAGTATTGTATGGTAAAGGAACAATTGAAGATGTTTTATGCGGCATAAAATTTCAAATATCAAGTAAGTCTTTCTATCAAGTAAATCCTGAACAAACCGAAAAACTTTATGCTAAAGCAATTGAGTTAGCGAATGTAAGTAAAAATGATATTGTACTAGATGCTTATTGTGGTATAGGAACAATTTCATTGATAGTTGCGAAATACGCAAAAGAAGTTGTTGGAGTTGAAGTGAATAAAGTAGCAATAAGAGATGCAATCAATAATGCAAAAATTAATCAAATCAAAAATTCAAAGTTCTATGCTGAAGATGTTTCTTTATTCATGAGAGATTATGTTCAAGATATGAAAGGTGTAGATATTGCAATCATTGATCCTCCACGTGCAGGATCAGATGAAAGATTTCTTAATTTACTTGCAAGTCTTAAAGCAAAGAAAATAGTCTATGTATCTTGTAATCCAGAGACACAAAAAAGAGATATTAAAGTCTTAGAGAAAAAAGGATATAAGATATCAATTATTCAACCAGTTGATATGTTCCCATTCACAGGGCATGTGGAGACGGTTGTATTGATGTCAAAGAAATAGAAAATAGAAGTCATGAAAAGCCTTATTTACTGGGATTTTCTTCATATACGCG
>NZ_JAVXGL010000140.1:0-3033 GCF_036657415.1 Anaerorhabdus sp.
ATGGCATTAATCCATTCAACAATCCGATATAGAATGGACTGTTGTTTTTCTTCTTTAGTGTTGTGTTCCACGATTTTGGCATGAATACACTCAGCCTTTTTAAAGCAGGAAAAACATTCAGCATATTCAGTCCCATGATAATCATAAATACACCAGCAAACAGTGCTACAGCACCTCTAGCAACACCATTAATACTAACAACTGAACCAAGTAGACCAACTAATCCTCCCAACACTGTATAAGATATGACACGTCCCACGTTATAGAGTAAATTTGATTTTAGTTTTTCGTTACTAGAACTATTTTCAGTAACCAAACACTGCGATAGATTTATTCCCCCACACATTCCAACACAATGTACTGAAGTAAGTAATCCCACAACAAACAAGGTAATTAAACTCATTCCTTCTTTTGCTTCTGGAAAGAAATTAAAAAATTCAAAGATTCCAAAATGATTAAGTAATACATATCCACCTAAAAGCACAATGAAAATCACTAACAACTGTGGACCTTTTGTTTTCTCTTGCTTGGTTTCTGCAACTAGATAATCTAATTTTTTAATTTCTTTTTTTATTTTTTCAAAGGATAGTAAACTCTCATCATAAGTAATTCTTGCATTACCTTGTTGATAACTTACATTTACAGATTTAACGCCTTCTGTTTTCTTTAACGCTTCTTCAATCTTCAATGCACAATGTCCACATGTCATACCAAGAATCGTAATTTTCTTTGTAACTAATTTCTTTCCCATACTTACCTCCAGTTGAAGACTAGATAACTTTATCTTTTATTTATGGAGATTATATGAAGAAAATCTCGAATTTTCTTCGAGATTTCTATTTTGGTAAATTTATTATGAATGTTGTTCCTTTATTTAATTCACTATCTACTTTAATATCCCCACCGTGATTTAGAATAATTGTTCTAACAACCGATAACCCAATACCTGAACCACCTGTTTTTCTACTTCTTGATATATCTGTACGATATAGATGTTCAAAAATTAAAGGTATTTCTTCTTTCGCAATTCCTATTCCTGTATCTGATATTATAAGTTGTATCATTTCTTTATGATTAACAAGTTGTATTTTAATTTTTCCATTATTATCTGTATATTTAATAGCATTAGACATTAAATTAGAAATTACACTTCCGATTTGATCATGATCAGCAACAATTTCACTTTGTACCAAATTCATAGAAACATCAATCTTCTTTTCTTCACATTGCATTTCAAAAGTTGTTACAACTTGAACAATCAAATTTTTTAAATCAAATTTTGTTTTATTTAATGTCTTATCATCACTTTCTAATTCTACAAGTTTATCGATTTGATTAACCATTCTTGAAAGACGTAGTATTTCTTGCCGAATATTTTCTAGTCTTTCTGGAGTTGCATCAAAGATACCATCAATAATTCCTTCAATCGTTGACTGGATTGCTGCTAATGGTGTTCTAAATTCATGTGCATAGTTATTCGCCATTCTTTTTTTCAAATTTTGTTGTGCATCCAATGTAATTGCAAGTGCATTTACACTATTTATAAGTCCCTGAATTTCAGTTGTTGTTGAATGAATATCTATTCTACAATCACAATGTCCTTTTTCTATTTCTTTAGCCTTCATTGTTACTTCTTGTATTGGTTTTGATAATCGGTTTGCCATAAAATATCCAATCATAATTGCAACTGCAAGGAAAACAAATGCAATTGCAACAAATAAATTATTAAGAATATCCATAAAGCGGATATCTGCATCAAGTAAATAGTAAGGACCATAATAGCCTAATGTAACAGTACCATAAAGAATTCCTTCACTTTCTATAGTGTATTGCTTCTCAACATACTCACCTTTAAATCCTGGATATCGGCTTTGCATTGTTCTCTCCATTGCACTAATCATATCTTCACAACGCATTTGATCATAACAACTCATGCAAAAAATTTCATGATTTTGATTATCCCTAATCATTAAAATTAAACCATCATTGAATGCTTTTTGCCCCAATGCAATAAAACCTTCTGGTGTTAGTTGTTTATCTTGCTCCAATTCAGTTTTCACCGCATCCACATAGGATAGGTTTTTTTCTTCTTGTTTTTGAAGAATATATTGATTAAATTGTTTTTCCAATAATACATTAGAAACAACTAAAAGTGCCATTACTAACAATAAAGATAATGCTGTATAGGACAAAATAAGTTTTACTTTTAAACTCATCTTCATCGTCTTTCTCCATTGAATTTATATCCAACACCTCTTACTGTTACAATATATATAGGCTTAGTAGAATCCGTTTCTATTTTACTTCTAAGATTTTTAATATGTGAATCAATCGTTCGATCAAAACCATCAAAGTCAGAGTTAAAAGCATATTGTATTAGTTCATCACGTGTATATGTTCTATTTGGTGTCTTTGCCATTGTCGTTAGCAATTTATACTCACTTTGTGTCAAACTAATACGTTCATCTTTTTTAAATACTTCCACGGCATCTAAGTCTATTTTCAAATCATTCGCATTGAATTCAATAATATTTTTCTTAAAAGAATCCTCTTTTAATGTTCTACGAAATAAGCTTTGTACTCTTGCGACTAATTCTCTAGGACTAAATGGTTTTGTTATGTAATCATCAGCTCCAAGATTTAAACCATCAACAATATGATCTTCTGAACTTTTTGCCGTCATCATAATAATTGGTATTCTTGATTCACTACGAATAATTTTACAAATTTCTTCACCAGAATATCCCGGTAGCATCAAGTCTAAAAGAACCATGTCTGGTTTATTTTGTCGAAAATAATCGACAGCTAGATTTCCATTATCCGCCCAAATTACTTCATATTCATTTTTTTCAAGATAGGCAATTACTGCTTCCGCTATTGTTTTCTCATCTTCAACAACTAGTATTTTTGATTTACTCATTTCATCACATCCTATACATTAATATCAATTTAGTGTGGAGATTGTATGAATTCTTTTTAAAAATATAGTATTTACTTCATTATGTAAAGCAATATGAACTTGATTAAAAAATA
>NZ_JAVXGL010000141.1:0-2953 GCF_036657415.1 Anaerorhabdus sp.
ATATCAGATTTGCTTGAAAAACAAATCGAAATCAATATGGCAATTGCAAATGAGGGAATAAAGAATGGTTATGGTGCTTGTGTAGGCAAGACAATATTAGAAAATATTCCTGGTAATTATTCATCATGTATTGCGATGACAGCAGCGGCAAGTGATGCTCGAATGAGTGGGTGTCAATTACCTGTCATGACAAATTCAGGTAGTGGTAATCAGGGAATCACAACTTCAGTCCCAGTAATTGTATATGCGCAAGAACATAATATTGACCATGAAAAATTATTGCGTGCTTTGGTTCTTGCAAATTTATGTACAATTCATTTTAAAACGGGTATTGGAAGACTTTCTGCATATTGTGGTGTCGTTTGTGCGGCAGTTGCAAGTTTTGCTGGAATTGCATATATCAATGATGAATCACTTTGTGTTATTGAAGATTTAATTACGAATGGACTAGCTACTGCTAGTGGAATGATCTGTGATGGTGCTAAAGAATCATGTGCAAGTAAGATATCTACGGCATTATTCTCAGCAATGTTAGGATATGAAATGGCTAGAAGCAAGCGTGTATTTAAAGATGAATGCGGAATAGTTCAAGACTGTGTGGAACATACGATTAAGGTAGTTGGAACATTAGGTCATGAAGGAATGCGCCAAACTGATAATATGATTTTAGATATAATGACAAAAAATAAGATAGCTGATTAGCTATCTTTTTTATTCAAGTGATATTAGTTTTACTTTTTTGACACCTTTTATAGTTTTTAAAGTTTCGATAATCTCATCAATGGATAATACAATATCAGAGATATCCACTTGAATCGACAAGGTTGCGATATTATTCAACGGTATCGATTGATGGATAGCAAGAATATTACAAGAATTTTCACTTAGTTTATTTAACACATTAGACAATACACCTTGTTTATGCGATAAGAGAAAATGAATTTCAGCTTTTCTACCAAGGGGATTGTTATTAAGACTAAAGATATGATCTTTATACTTATAAAAAGTACTTCTTGAGATTCCAACTTGAGTACAAGCCTCTTTGATTCCAAGATTTTGATTGGTATCTAGTAAAGTGCGTACTTCTAAAATTTTTTCAAAATAGTCAGGTAGTACTTTTGCGTTTACAATTAAAAATTTTTCCATATTAATTTTCCTCGATTACACCATTGTTATTTACAGACAACTCAATTGCTTTTATCTCTTGTTGAAGAGATTTTAATGATAATTGAATCGCCTCCATCGGAATTTCATTGGTGAATATTGCTAGGCATGTCGGACCAGCACCACTTATTGTGAATCCTACAGCGCCAAATCGCAACATAATTTTTTCAATTTCATCATATTCACGGATGAGTTTTCTTCTGTATTGCGTATGTAGATTGTCATGGATACCAGCACTAATCAATCGTTTACTACCAATTTTTATACCTTCTAGAAGTAATAAAGTATTCACGTTATTATCAATAGATTCGCTACGAAGAATTGATTCAGGTAACACAGCTCGTGCTTCTTTTGTGGATAACTCGTAATTAGGTATAAGTGCTAAAAATTTAACACTTGGATGAAGTGGATAGTTCACATAAAATAGTTCATCATTCATGAGCTTACTTCCACAAAGTCCACCAAGAATACAAGGGACAACATTATCGGGATGACCTTCAATGGCAGTTGCGAATTTACATAATTCATATTTTGTAAAAGGATGATTTAAAATACTGTTTGCAATGGATATACCGGCAACAATACAACTTGAGCTTGAGCCAAGTCCGCGTGTTGTAGGTATAGCACAATTTGCAATTATTTTGATAGGAATAGGTTCTTTATTTAAAAAATTAAAGAGGAACATATAACTTTTTAATACTAAATTATCATCATTATTAAATTCTTCTTCAAATCCAATTAATTGAAAATGATCTGATTTCTCAAAGCTAAATTCATTTGCGATGTCAAAACATAAACCTAAAACATCAAATCCTGGTCCTAAATTAGCACTAGTTGCGTATGCTTTAATTTTATTCATGCTTTTTCTCCAATTCATTTATTAGATTAGATTTTACTTCTTTTTGTTTTAAAATGGTAGGATTTTGAACATCAATGTGTAGAAGTTGTTCAAGATTATAGGGCATGCTTTCTTTATTTAATGAAGATAGTTCAAGTAATGCTTGTTCTTGAGAAGTAACTTCTTTCTTGAGAATAGCTTCAACTACATCTTTAGCAAATTTATAAGGGGATGCAGTACTTAGAATAATTGTGTGTGTACTATCCTTTGTATCGTGTTGGTATTTCTCGTAACAATTCATTGCGACAGCAGTATGAGGATCTATCACTTTTTCATATTTATTATAAATATTGCGAATAGTATCTTTTGTTTCATCATCATTGGCATAATAACTAGTAAAATCATCGTTTAGACGTTTTGCTTCTTCAGAATTCAATTTATATTCACCAGTAGCTGATAGACAATTCATTAACTCATTAACGCGATCGCTATTATGATTGACTACCTCAAATAAGTATCGTTCGACATTACTGCTAACTAAGATATCCATTGATGGAGATATTGTTTTATGAAAATCTCTCTTTTTATTATAATGTCCTGTTTGGATGAATTCGGTCAAAACATTATTCTCATTGGATGCACATATTAACTTGTTGATAGGTAGTCCTAAACATTTTGCGTAATATCCAGCAAGAATATTTCCAAAGTTTCCTGTTGGAACGACAAAATTGACTTTATCATTTAATTGAATGATACCTGAATTGACGAGTTTACAATAGCTGTAAAAGTAATAAACTACTTGTGGGCATAGACGTCCTATATTAATACTATTAGCACTAGAAAGTTGTATTTTATTTTTGAGAAGTTCAAGGTTTAATGGTTCATCATTGAATATTTCTTTTACAATACGTTGACAATCATCAAAGTTACCTTCAACAGCATATACATGGG
>NZ_JAVXGL010000142.1:0-2788 GCF_036657415.1 Anaerorhabdus sp.
GAAGAATTGAATAAACGCATAAAATAGTAGCAAAAGATTCAAATTTTTTGTACAATATCCATGTTAGGGAGTGAAGAAATGACTCAGAAAAAGAAAACAGTTAAAAAAAGTAAACGTAAATTAGATCGTACAAGTAAGATTATTCTTATTGGTAGTGCGATTATTATCGTTCCATTCTTAATATTCGGATTTATTTTATTATCAGCAACATTTAACACCGGAAAACCAATTTTTGGAGATCGCTTTAAAGGGGATTTAGACCCAGCGATTACGAATGCTAATATGTCTGATATTTCTGCAAAAATTAAATCTGAGAGTGGTGTTGAAAAAGTTGATGTAGAACTTGCTTCAGCAACATTACGTGTCTATGTGGATATTTCGGATTCTGCAAGTAAAGAAGATGCGTCAAACGTTGCGAACGCTGCCTATGATGCAGTAACTAATATATTGCCAGTAGGCACATATTTTACATTACGTGATAACATGAAAATGTATGATTTAGAAATTCATGTTTATAACCTAAGCAAAGATCGTGATTCAGATAGTTTTGTCTATGTGATTAAGAATAAGTCATCTACGATGGCTGAACCTCGTATTCAAGTAGTCTCTGAACCACTAGATGCTGAACTTGCTCAACAATTAAGAGACGATGTAGAAAATCGCAAGAACCCTACACCGACTCCAGATGATAACGAAATGACAGTCGGCGGAGCAGAAGACGGTAATGAAGCACAACCGGATGCTGGCGCTGGAGATCAACCAAAAGAATAAAGGAGCTATGCTCCTTTTCTTATAGAAAGAGGTGAAAGAAATGAAATTTAAACATTTTATTTGGGATTTTGATGGTACTTTATTAAATACATATCCAGCTATGGTAAAAGCTTTTTACAAAACATGCGTAGATAATGATATACCTGCTGATGAAAATACAATTTTAGAATATATGAAAATATCTGTACAAACAGTCATTGATTTCTATAGTAAAAGATTCTCATTTCCACCATCTTTTCTAGATGAATTCCAAAAGAATCGTGAAATATTAGAAAAACAAGTTGTTGAACCATACGTGGATACACAAATCATATTGGAAGAAATTATCGATAGTGGGAATTTTAACTATGTTGTGACTCATCGTGGTACATCCACTTTAGAATTATTACGAAAATACGACTTAGAAAAATATTTTCGTGAAATTGTGATTAAAGAAAAAGGATTTGCACGTAAGCCAAATCCACAAAGTATTAACTACTTGAAAGAGAAATACGAAATGAATAATGATGAAACAGTTATGATTGGTGATCGCATTCTTGATATTGAAGCAGGAAGAAATGCCATGGTTCATACGTGTTTCTATGATGAATTTAAAACAGAAAAAGAATTAGGTGCAGATATTACAATATCGCGATTAAGTGAAATTGCACTCTACTTAAAAAGGAATTATTAATGAAAAAGAATGATCAGTTTAATGGTAAATGTGTGGGATATAACGTCGAAGGTTTGGGAATCGTCAAACATGATGGTTTCGTTTTCTTCGTCAAAAATATGTTGAAAGATGAAGAGGGAGAGATTGTAATCACTTCCTTAAAGAAGAGTTATGGTTTTGGACGTTGTCTGAAACTTACTAATGTAAGTAAACATCGTATTGAACCAAGTTGTTCAATTTACAAGCATTGTGGTGGATGTCAATTACAACATATGGATCGCTATGAACAAAGAAATTTTAAATATCAAAAAGTAGTGGATTGTTTCAAGTCAATAGCACACATGGAACCAACGATACAAGATGTATTAGATATGGAATATCCTTTACGTTATCGCAATAAAGTACAAATACCTGTTCAATTTGAAAATCATGAAGTAAAGATGGGGTTTTATCGCAACCATACAAATGAAATAGTTGAGTTTGATGACTGTTTAGTACAAACAGAAACATCAAATAAAATTGTGCAAGCTATGAAACAGTATTTGAAAGAGTTAAATTGTGGAGATGCCTTCAAACATGTCTTAATCAAACATGCACATAGAACAGATGAAATTATGATTGTGTTCATAGTGAAGCAATATCCATTCAAGCAATGTGAGGAACTAAAGAATAAATTAATGAATGAGTTTCCATCAATTAAAAGTGTTATTGTGAATATTAATAAAAGAAATGATAATGTCATCCTTACAAATGAAGAAGTGGCATTAACTGAAAAAAAATTAATACAAGAAAAGCTCCATGATTTCTATTTTAATATTTCAAGTAAGTCATTCTATCAAATTAACCCCAGTCAAACACAAGTACTGTATGATAAAGCAATTGAATATGCCCAGTTAACCAAAGAAGACACAGTTGTCGATTTATATTGTGGAACTGGAACAATTGGTTTATTTGCTTCACCTAAAGTGAACAAAGTGATAGGTATCGAGGTAGTCGAAGCTGCAATTGAAGATGCAAAGATAAATGCAAGTATTAATAATATAAAGAATATTGAGTTTATTTGCACAGATGCAAAAGAAGGAGCAAAAGAGATTCTAAGAAGAGGCGAAAAGATTGATGTGGTTATTGTTGATCCACCAAGAAAAGGTTGCGATGAAGATACGCTTCAATCAATTGCAGCAATGAATCCAAAGCGAATTGTATATGTATCTTGTGATCCTTCAACACTTGCAAGAGATTGTGCACTTCTATCGAAACTAGCGTACAGTATTGAAGTAGTGCAACCAGTAGATATGTTTCCACTAACACACCATGTAGAAAATGTAGTTCTATTAAATAAAACTATTAATTAATTTATAAAAACAG